>DATKWS010000141.1:0-21872 GCA_035529435.1 Patescibacteria group bacterium | reverse complement strand
ACACGCTGGAGCGGGAGGCCAGGACGGCGTACGCGAGAAAGCTGCGCGAGGGCCTCGCGCCGGGCGGAAGGGTCGTCGTCATCGATTACATACCCAAATCACTCGAGGAACGTCCGTGGGGTCCGCCACCCGAGCAGCATCTCCTCAAGGAGACGCTCAACGAGGATATGTCCAGGGGCGGACTCAAAGTGATCAGGGAGTACGACTTCCTGCCCGAACAGTACTTCGTCGTGTACGGTGCCGAATGACGGCGGAACGGGACGATCCCGTCGCCGCGGGGCAACCGGTCACTCGAGAAGATTGAAATAGCTCTCCGACCAATCGCCGGGATACTCCACCGTGTACGAAAGTTGGATTTCCTTCTTTTCACCCGGTGAGATGCCGATTCTCCAGATCAGAATGCCGTCCTCATTCCGTTCTTCCGGCTCCGGATCGACATCGACGTCGCTGACCCTTATCTCTTCGACCATCGAGACGGGTATCCGGTCCAAGATTCTGACCTCGGCGTCCTCCTTCTTGAAGCTTTCGATCGAAAGAACATACCGGTAGCGGACCTTTGCCGTCTTTTTGCCGGTTTTCGAGAGCTGCTCCCTCCTCTCGAGTTTGTGCCGGACCCTGATATCCTGGTCGATGCCGAGATGGAGCGTAAAATTCTGCCCCTCGGCGACGGGATTGATCATCTCCCGGCCGACGAAGTTGGAAATGGGATTGCCGTTCCCGGCGGGTGAAGTCTCGACGTACACCTCGGCCTGACCGGTCAGAAGCGGAATACCGACCGTATTCGTGAAGGCGCCCTCGACGAAAACGTTCTCGGACATCCGCGGTACGCCGTAGAGCGAAAACGTCCCGGGCAGTTTCTCGCGGACGACGAGGGAGCGTTTGGGCTCGGCACCCGTCTCGAGATCGATCGGCCGCCTGATCTGGAGATTGGCGGCGAACTCCGAGCTCGTCACATCCGCTTCCATGTAAAGAACGGCCGGGGCCTTGATCGTGTACTCCACCTCGCCGCTCCTTCCGCCGCGCACCGTGAGTTCATCGCCGGTTCCTGCCGAATGAGCCACTTTGCTCTCGCCGACCTCTACTCTCGAATATTCCCCCTCCACGACGATCTCCTGCGTTTTCCCCACGATCGTCGTTTCGAGTTCGAAATTTACCACGGCGGGGCGCCCGGCACGAACTACGACGTTGCTCCATTCCACCGGTTTGTATCCCATCATCATCGCCTTGACGCGATAGGCGCCCTCGGGGACGCCGACAATCTGGTAACTCCCGTCGGGACGGGTCATTGCACCCTGTTTCGAATCGATGATAACGACATTGGCGTATGAGAGCGGCGCGCCGGAGGCCGTTTCAACGACTCTCCCCGTTATCCTCCCCCCCAACCCGCCGAGGAGCAGGTAGTGAGGCTGCAGCTCGGGAGGCGCGGCGCCGATGTGCGGCTTGGCGGTCGAGAGAAGCACCGATACATCCTCCCAATCTTCGCCGGTCGACTGCCAGATCTTCGCGTTGTAGGTCAGCTCGATCTGTTTTTCCGGCTCAATATAGCGAATCATGTACTCCGGCTTCCAGTTCGCGTCGGGCGCCATGTAGGTGATATCGAACAGGAGTTTTCCGGGGGATGTCACCTCGCAATCCACCACGACCGCTTTCACGACATCCCCGCCCATCTGCGTCGCCTTGAGTTCGGATTGAATCCACTGCATTTCCTTGTAGAGTTTCTCGAGATCCTGCGAAATAGCATCGAGCTTCCCCTCGTTCTCGATCTTCTCCTTCTCGAAGAAATCGAGCAGCACCTCCCAGTCCTGGACGGAGAAGGTTTCACGGGCGAGCTGGTCCTGCGCCTTTTCGAGGGAGAACCGGCCGATCGACGACATCATCTCCTTTCTTTCGTGCAGGGCCTCCTGCTCGATCTGGAGATCTGCGTACCGCCGCTTCAAAACCAGCAGCTTCCCGTTTAGCTCGTCGAACCGCGGCGAGGTAACGGCCGGTTTCTCGCGCCTCTCGAGGTCGATTCCGACGATCCTCGTCTTCAGCGAGACCTCGCGACTCTCATCGGCCGGTGCGGCGTTCGACGCTGCTACGGCGGCGAATGCCAGGTAGACCGGCAGTACGAGCCGGACCACTCGCACATGTCTGTTCGTTGGGCGATTCATCATGCATCCCCATCTTTCTTTTTCCGTACCGGAATGGGTATACTGTCTCCCGTAGACAAATGCTACTCTCTCTTCCCGTGCAACGGATAGGAGATTCGTGACGGCCACCGCCATCCCCTGATCGCGCGTTCGAGGCGATGTGTCCCTACCCCCCGGCGGTAATCACACCGCCGATCCGGACCGCGCCGTCCGGTGATGGCTCACGCCGAAAAGCACCCTCGTGTTCGGATATGTCTCCTCGACAGGCGGCGTACCGGGGGAATAGGGAACCGTGTGATCATCGCAGCCGAGCATTGCACGGAGCAGTGCTGTGGTGCAAACGATCGCGATCGCCGTGCCGTTCATCGTGGCACCCCCCTTCCCAAAAGCCGTCTTGAAGATACAATGTATTGTCAACCGCAATTATCAAAATAATGTGACGTACACGCGGAAGCAACGTGTTTCACCGCAACGGAGGAGCGCGGCGGTATGCGCGCATCGCGGCGTCCGCCGTTCCACTCGAGGCTCCGCGACGACAAGCGAAATGCACTACGGTTTAATGTAACGGAGCTCGCGGAACAAAACATCATACCGTGGAGCGAGTTTTTTCCAATCGTAATGCCGCACGAAATCGCCGGTGACCGTTCGCCTCGTTTCTTCTATGTTCCGTATCCGTTCGCGGAGACGCTGCACAAGATCATCGGCATTCTCGTAAAAGAACGCTCCGTGGCGCTCGACGGGAATGTGCTCGGGATAGGCGAGCCGTTTCGGGAGGAGCGGATAGCAGTTGCAGTACATCGCTTCGACGACGCTCATTCCGAAAAAATCGTGGCGGGAAGTCACCGGAATGATATCGGCGCGCCAGAGCCAGCCCGCGTAGCGATTGTGATCGACGCGGCCGAACTGCACGATACGTTCGCCGAGCCTGGACCGCGCCTCGGCGAATACCGGCGGTGTCTCGGCGAAACGCTCTCCCAGCACCGCGACCTCGAACTCGAGTCCCTCCCCCGCGAGCGTGAAGAGCGCCGCGAAGAAGCCTTCCGGATTCTTGTCGTACTCCCACCGGTGATTCCAGAGGATGAGCGGCGCGCCGGTCCGCTTCTCCGGCGGCCGGCCGCGATCCAGCCCCGCGCAATCGAGACCGACGGGGAGAACCGCTCCCTTTTTTCTGATGGCCTCGACGCTGTCAGGCTCCCGGTGGTCGGGGAAGCCCTCGAGGTACGACGCCAGTCCCCCGAGAAAGGCATCGTGGTGATACCGCGAATTGAACAGCACCGCATCGGCCGCCAGGGCGCTGCTGTAATTGATGAACGCGTAATGGGCGTCCCGCCCGCATGACGGATCTGGATCCCGCACCGACCAGGGGTACGTCAGCTGATTTTCGTGGAAGTAGACGGCCGATGCGACGCGCGCGGTCCGTTCTCGCGTGAGCGCGAGGAAGGTCGCGAGATCGCACATATCGCTCGATACGATGAGATCGGGATCGAACTGCCCCGCGAGAAACCGCCGCGCAAGGGTAACCGCGCCGCCGTGCATGCGCCACTTCCAGTGCCGTCCCTCGAGGGTGAGCGCCTCCACCGTGTGCGCGCTCCGGGCGGCGTAACCGTAGGCCCAGGCGGCGTGGGATCCGATGCAGTACGGTTCCAGAATGACGATCTTCATATCGGTGTCGCCATCGCAGCGACCCGCGCGCCGTCCGATCGTGCGGGGCGATCCGGCGTGAATGGATCGATCCACGCCGTGATCTAGCGGCCGGTGCGGAACGCGAGAATACGGTACGGCGTCGGCGGATCAGGGCCGAGATGAATCTGCGCCGTCGTGAAGTAGACGCATCCGCCGGGGCCGCGCGCGAAACTATCGGGCCAGATGATGCGTGGATCCTTCACCACGGTACGCACGGTGCCGTCGCTCTCGACGATCCTGATGCCCCCCTCCTCGAGAGCCGACACGTAAATCCCACCGGGTGTGAAGAGGAGGCCGTCCGAGACCCCGCTGACGGCGAACCGCTCGACCTTCCCCGCCAGCTCATCGGTACCGAGCGTCCCGTCACGCAGCGCGGCGGTGGGTACACGGTAGAGTGTCCGGCTGGTCAGGGCCTGGAAGTAGAGCCAGCCACCCGCTGCATCCAGGGCGATCCCGTCGGCATGCACCGTTCCGGGAAACGGCCTGCCCCCGATCACGACCTCGATATCCTCCGCCTTGGTCGACGGATGATCGGCGAGGAGACGTCGCGCGGCGCCATGCGCCAGATCGACTACGACGAGCGCCCCGAGGCCCGATTCGGTGATGAACGCCGTATTCGTCTCCACATCGATCCGGACGTCGTTCAGATAGCTCGCGCGCGGCGCGATGGTCGAATCGAAGTGGAACGTGCGTACGATCCTGTTTTCCGCCGGATCGACCTGCACGAGCTTCGGCCCGCCGGGTATGACCCCCCGGAGCATCGGACTGGCGGGATCGAGTATCCAGAGCCGGTCCCCGTCATCGATATGAACGCTCTGCACGCAGACGAATTTCCCACCGGGATCGTCACCCGGACTCCAGCTGTTCCACTCCTCGTCGGGGTAGGGAACCACCGTGCCGTCATCCATCAACTCACCGACGCTCACCGGCACATCGGGAGACCAGCGGGGGAAGTTGACGAATATGCGGCCCGTTTGCGAAACGGCGATTCCGGTCCACTGCCGTTCGCTCGTCGCCACCTCGACGAGCGAATCCACGCCGGCGGATCCGGCCGCCGCCGCGAACGTCGAAACGGCAACGCAGAGTGCGGCGGCGAAACAGATGGCCGTGCGGCATATCGATGATTTCATCGGCATCTCCTCCCGTGTTCGCGCGGCCCGCCTGCGTCCGCCGCGCCCACTCCCCCGTGCGTGCGGGCGCCATTGCGCAATCGCATCACGAGTGCCGGCAAAAGATCTTGCCGACGATCTTCCACCCTTCCTTGAGCTTGTACAGGGACAGGTAATCGGTAAATATATGCTTTCCATCACGGTATATCTCGATCTTGGCCACCGCCGCGTCTCCGGTCACATCGATCATCGATATTTCGTGGGTCGTCTCGTGTTTCGGCGGCATCGGATCCTTCTTCAGCCCCGTCTCGATCACATCGATCCAGTGATCGATCGACCATGTCGAGACATTGTTGTCCTTCAGGATGAACATGTTGAATGCGGGGTGAAATCCCTTTCGGATCGCCTTGACGTTCCGGTCGACATGAACACCCTTGACGTACGAATCCTCGATGACCTGCTTGATGCCCGCCTTTTCCTTGTCGATATCACCGTCCCCGGCAGATAGAAACGATGCGACAACCAGGACCGATATGAAAATGAATACCGCCCGCTTCATGTTTTCTCCTTTCCCCCGGGATTGTCACGTGCATGCACGTTTCACGCTATTCGCCGAGGCGCCCCGGGAACTCCCCGTACCGCTCCCCCGCTCCGGCCCTCCGCAACCGTTCCGCCTCCTCCATGATCGTCACGTACCGGTGCTTCAGCTCGTAGAATCCGTGCCACCACGCGTAATCGGGTGCCATCATGGCGGCCCCCATCCGGGCCCGCCTCCCCTCGTGATGCCAGAACTCGTAGAACTCCCACTCGAGTCTCTCGTCGAAGTACGATTCGCGCGAGAGGAGACCGTCCGCGTAGAGGGCGGCGACGGTCCGTTGAACCGGGTCGAAGTACGTTCCGTTGTAGTTCGCGATGACCGAATCGAGATTGGCGAAATGCCCGCTCACCCACTCACCCGAATGACATTGGCTGCACACTCCCTGCATCTTCCCCCGCTCCTCCCGCCAGTCGAGCGCGGCGGGGAACGGCGCGAACGCTTCCGGGCGCACCGTCAGCGGGGCCTGCAGCTCCCACGCGAGCCGCTCGGTGACATCGTGCGTCCTCCCGACACCCGGCGCCCCGGACATATGGCAGCCCGCACAGGTCGGCGTCCGGTAATCCCGTCCCGCGATCCAGCGCATATCGTCGGGCCGCCACCGCCACGAATCACCCTCGGCATGATAGATCGTGCCGTGCTTGGATTCGTTGTATATCTCGATCTGCGGATGATCGGGACCGAGATGGCACTGATCGCACGCCTCGGGTTTTCGCGCCTCGACGAGCGAGAACCGGTGCCGCGTGTGACAGCTCGTGCAGCTGCCGAGGCTGCCGTCGGGATTCACACGGCCCACGCCGACATTCGGCCAGGTCCCCTCCACCGGCCTGCCCCCGGCGAATTCGACAACGGTGCCGTGGCACGTGTAACATCCGGTCGCGCGCTCGATGCGGTTGTTCATTCCATCCCGCAGCCATACGTCGATCCGGTTCATGATTTCGATCGTATGCGCGTGCTTGCTCCGCGCGTACTGTGCCGCTTGATCGGGATGGCAACCGGCGCAGCGGGAGGGAGTGACGAGTACGGTGACGGGAACGGGGCTGTTCTCGCCGTGCGCCGTGCTCACCGCAACGTCCGACGGACCGGCCGCCCGGTGGCAGTCGCGGCACCCGACACCGACCTTGGCATGAACGCTCCGGTGCCAGTCGTGGTAGATGCCGGGATGAACCGATTCGTGACACGTCACGCAGGACGCTGCGTCCGCCGTCCGCCCGACGGCATCCGGCGGCGGCACCACGGGAAAACCCCACAGCCAGCTGCTCACACAGGCGAGTATCAGAAAGATTATGACGAGGTTCGCGTAGGCCATCGCGATGAAGATCCTTCGCGTCGCGGTGAACCGCTCCGGGTCCGTGCGTGCATCGGGGAACGTCGTGACGACGGGAAAACCCGCAAGTACCTCCGCGCCGTGCGGCGCCCCTTCGAGATCGCCGCTCAAATCACGGCCCGCGGCGTGTTTCCCGAAATGGACGCCGCCCACCCACCGCTCGCTCCCCGAGACATCGTGCACGGTGTTCCCGTACAGGATGTACGCCGGCCGCCCGTCCCGTCCATCGTACCGCGGCAGCGACCCGCGCGTGACCTCCGCATCCGTGCCGGTCCGCCGGTCGCCCCGCGCCTCCTCCCGCATCCTCCGGTGGATGACGGTGACGGCGCAGATGCCGAGGGTGAGCATGATCCCGAACAGGATCAACTTCGCCAGCAGCAGCACGCCGAAATGGCTCCGCAGCATCGCCGGCGCCGAATCGATCCGGTACCAGGTGAGGTAGGCGCCGGTGGCGGTGAGCGTCGCCATGCAGCTCAAACCGAGGATCCGCTCCCCGCGCGGAATGCCGCCGATGAGGCGCGTCGGGCGCACGAAGATATGTACGTAAAAAATGGTCCCCACGAAAATGGAGGCGACCACGAGATGCACGTACCCGATTATGCTGCGGAGCGCCCGGTGAAGCGGGGTGCTCAGCAGGTGGGATTTATCGAGAATGCGCTCCGGAATCGGATACTCGTAGTTGTTCCGCACGTACGCTATGCCGACGGGGTTCAGGGGCCCGCCCGCCGGGCGCCGGTGGCAGAAGGAGCATCCCTTTCCCGTCCGCCCGGCGAATTCCTCGGTCGCGTCGCCATCGGTACAGCAAACGCCGGCGAAAAAAAGCACAAGGGCGGCGGTGATTATCGATCCCCGTGAATTCATGCGCCTCCCCCGACGGCATTCACCGGTACGGCCGGGACGATCCCGGACCGCCACGCAGCACCGTACGACCCTAACCGCTGCCGCACCCCGTGTCAAACAAATGCTAGAACGCCTGTCCCACGTTGAAGTAGACCACGTTCCACGGCTCGCCTTCCCTTCGATCCACGTTGAATCCCCAGTCGCAGCGAATGATGCCGATCGGGGTGTTCGCCCGCAGTCCGATCCCCACGCACGAACGAACTCCATCCAGCGAGAACGAACGCGCATCGGGGAATACACCACCGGCATCGGCGAAGACGACGCCGCCGATCATCCTGTAAAGCGTGCGCCGCACTTCCAGAATGTTCCACACTGCTTTGAATTTTCCGCCGACCGGTGTCCCGTTCTCATCGAGCGGCCCGACCCTGCGGTACTCGAAACCGCGGAGCGAATTCGGCCCGCCCGCGTAAAAACGCTCGCTCAGGGGGACCGTTTCGGATCCGCCGTACCGATCCATCCACCCCGCCTCGAGTGCCGAGGCGATAACCGTCGAACCGCCGGCGGGGAAGAACCGCTTCACCCGGCAGAGAACGCGCCAGAAATCCTCGGAACCCCGGAGGAATGAACCCGCGAGTTCACCGCTCAATTCGAGGTAGGCGCCGCTGCGTGCATTGAACAGGTTGTCCCGGGTGTCGTAGATAAGGGTCGGCGTGAGGCTCCGAATGTCGATCCGAAGTTCACCGGGCACATGGAGCACGGTGATCCGCTTCACATCGGAGTTCTCGTACCGGTAGGCGAGCGATGCATTCGACCGTTTCCCGAAACCGCGTCCGAACACGATCCGCCCGCCCATCCGCTCGAGATCGTAGCCGGGTTCTTCGCGGTACTCGTAGAGCGCATTGACATCGGTGCGCCACCTGAGACCGAACGTCCGGGGTTCGGTGAACGACGCCTCGCCACCGTAGCCGATGAAGCTCACCTTCCCCGAGAGACCGACCGTGCGCGCCGTCCCGGCGAGATTGTTGTTGACGATCTCGACCTTGGCCCTGCCCTTCTCGATCGATCCGTACCCGACGTACAGATTGAGCTCGATCGACTTGTTTTCATTGACCTCGACGACGATGTCCTTGATTGCCGCATCACCGCCGCCGGACGGTTCCGGCTTTATGAACACGCTCCGGAACAGTCCCGTCATGTAGAGGCGGCGCTGCGACTCGAGCAGATCGGCATAGAGTGCGACATCTCCCGGCCGGAGCAACATCTCCCGCATCACGATGCGCGGCCGGGTCTTCTCGAGTCCCTCGATGCGGTACCGGCCGATGCGTGACTGCGCCCCCTCGTCGATGGCGAAATCGATCAATGCGCGATGCGACACGGCATTGATGCGGATATCCGGTGTGACCTCCGCATCGAGGTACCCCCGGTTCGCGTACAGGGACAGGATCAAGAGAACCGCGTCCCGCACCTTACCGCGCTTGAACGTGTCGCCGCGGCCGATCCCGACACGTCCGGCGAGCACGCTGTCGCCGAATACCGACGCGCCGAATATACCGATCCCCTCGACGTGCGTCGGTTCGCCCTCGGCGATCCCTATCGTCACGGAGACCCGCCGCGCGGTCGAGTCGGCATCCACGGAAAACGACGTGACGGCCGCCTCGAGATAGCCGTTCTGCTGGTAGAACAGCACGAGGTTCTTCAGATCCTCCTCGAACACCTCCGGCACGAAGCTGGATCGGGAGACAAATCCGGACGGCCGCGTCACCATGACGCGCAGGAGCCTCCCGTCGCTGAAGGCCTCGTTACCCTCGAAGCTGACGGACTCCACCGCGAAACGATCCGACGCCGCCCGTCCGGCGGCGCCCACCGCCAGCGCGAGCGATACGATACAGAGCGTCCATATGCACCGGAATCGAATCATCTGAATTTCAATCCGAACTTGAGATCGAGCCCCGACCGCCCGTACTGATCCGTTTCTCCCTGGATCGAGAACCGCCTGGTCAACCGATAATCGAGCCTGATATTGCGCTCGTTGAGATGTCCGATATTCGTCCGGTACGTGACCTCGACCCTGCTCGAGAAACGCTTGGCGGCGATGAGCTCCGGCCCCCATGAATCGTCGAAGCGGAAGAGATTGCCCTCGATGGATATCTGATCCAGCCCGAACAGCCCGCCGACGTTGCGGGATATGTACGAAGATACACGCTGGCTGGTAAGGGACTGCGCGCGTTCGACCAGCACGCCGCGCATCGAGATATCGCCTCCTGTTTCGCTTGTGCCGGTGAGCTCAGTGCGTGTCACGCCGAGCGTGAGGAGCGTCACGATGTCGGGACGCTCGAGCGGGGGATCGGATACCAGGGTCGTCACGGCCTCGTCGAGGGGACCGTAAACGGTGAGAGTGACGTCGTACGGCCTCGCCTCCATCGCGCGGTAGGTCTTCACCGTCGTGCGGGCCTCGATATCGACGATCGGATTGAGACGGTCGGGATCGATGAAGTCCACCACGCCGCGTTCGATGCTGAACTTCCGGTCGAGAAACAGAACGTATCCCTCGACGACGGTCAGGCGTCCCGCCACGTTCGGCCGGGATGGATTGCCGACGATGTTGAGTTCCGGATGTACCCGCAGGCGGGCGAGGTTGTTGTCGACCCATATATCGTCGCTTTCCCGGAGCCGGATATTGAGTCGCGTCATGGCGAGAAACGGCGGCATCTCGCGCTCCGGTCTCTCGACCGATCGCGTGAAGGGGAGCACCGATTGGGGCTTGAAATTGGCGATGAACCGCGTTTCACCGAGCACGACATCTCCGTCGAGGATATGGTTCGTCCCCTCCGTCCGGTACGTGAGCCGCGCCGACCGCAGCCGCAGATCGATTTTTTTCGGCAGAATGATCCGCAGTGCATCCGCCTCGACGCCGAGGTCGACACGCTCGAGATCGGTGCCCCGGTGCGTCAGGGTTCCCGCCGCGGCGACGGCTCCCTCACCGACCCGCACCGCGAGCGTATCGACCACCACGGTGCGCCGGTCGAATGTAACGGCCACCGTACCGTCCGAGATCGATTGCCCGAGCCCCGCATGATACAGCGACAACCCGCGGATCGCGAGGCGCCCGTCGATACGCGGCATGCGCGTCGGCCCGCTCACCTCGAGCCCGCCGTCGATGGTACCGGCCAGCCGTTCCAGCGCGGGAACGAACGGTTGAAACAGCGAGAGGTCCACCGCATACATGCGCGAGCTGAACGACACGGAATCCGCTGCCAGGTATCCCTCCCCCTCGAGCGCCCTCGACCCGCCGAGGTCCAGTTCGATGTGTGCCGTGACGCAGCACGCACCCGCGTACCCGGCGCCGCCCCCGTCGCCGATGCCGAATACGCCGCGCGCGAGAAACGGCGTCTGTCTGAGATATCCGTTGAGACTCCTCACCGTGAGAATGGAATCCTCGATCACCGCGTTGAGATTGATCGCCCTGATCTCCGGCGCCTTGTCGTGCATCCGGATGCTTCCACCCGTCACGACGACCGATCCCGCGGGGCGGGGCGATGCCACCGTGCCGTCCCAGGCGAGATCGAACGAGCCCGAGCCGCGCACCGCCATATTCGGTGCGAGGACGGGGTCGAGGAGACCGAGATCGAAATCGCCGCCGGAAATCCTTCCACGGAACGGGCTCCCACGCGAGACGGTGAAACCGCCACCTCCTTCACCGGCAAGCTCCAGCGCCGCCGTGACCCGCGTCCGATGCCCCCTGTCGTGAATATCGAGCTCCTGAAGCTCGACCGTACGGCCGGTGAGCGAGACCACTCCGGCGATTGAATCGACCGTAAAGCGCTGGTAACGTGGATTGAGCATATTGAACCGGCACGAGAGACGGGGCGCGGTACGAGTGCCGTCCGCATCGAGGCCGAGATCGATCAACCCGCCCACATCGGGGATCGCCCGGTAGAAACATCGTACCGGGGCGGCGTCGATACGCCGTCCGTCGACGCGCACCGAGTATTGACCGCCGGGGCGGGCGGCGAATGCAATCGACATCCGGCCGAACGCGGGATATTCGTTCTCCGCACTCCCCCGGAAATCGGGATCCGGAGCGCTGCGGGCGCTGTCCACGACACCCGGTCGGTGGCGCAGCAGATCTATTTCGGCCGAACCGCCGCCGGAGGACAGGTTGTAGGCGCCCGTCACCCTGACGAGGGTGGAATCCGCGCGGAGTTCCAGCGTTTCGAGGGACACCCGCCGCCCCGCGTATACGATATGCAGCCTGCCCCCCTCGATCCGCGCTCCCCCGAGGCCGAATTCCTCGAGATCGGCGGTCAGGTCGCCTTCGAGTTCCGGCACCGTTCCGTGCACACGGACATCGTATGAAAACCGGCCCGTGAGCCCGACGACGCCGAACGGCGGATGCACCGTATCGACCGGCGCGGCGGAGCCGCGCATCGTACAGTCGTCGAGACGGACCGTCTTGTCCCGGTACAGCAGACTGCCGGCAACCGTATCGACGGGGAAATGCCGGTACGCGAGTGCGCCTCCCGTAAAATCGGCGCGAATCTCGGGCGCACGATAGTCACCGATGACGACGCCGCTCGCCCGCAGCCCGCCGCTCAGATCCGATAGGCCCAGAAGCTCCGCGAGCGGCTCGAGATCGCGTATCGATACGGTGAACCGCCCGTCCAGCCGGTCCCCTTCTATTCCCCCCGCCGCCTCGATCCCGCCCGCCTCGTGCTCGAAACGGATCTCGTACCTGCCGCGCCGTTGATCGACGTCGACGGCGATATCCGCGACGGGGCGCCCCCGGTACTCGACGTCACGCACCCGCATCGCGGCATGTACCTCGGGAAAGGGCAATTCGTCAATGGAACCGCGGACGGACAGCGTGCCGTACACGCGCCCCCGGTAGGGAGGCGTCACCCCGTGCACCCGGTGCAGTATTCGCTCCAGCGAGATCCCTTCCACCGCGGCCTGCATCCGGAAACCGGCGGCGCCGTCGGTCACGGCCTCCCCGCTGCACGCAACGGTGCCCCCGAGCAGGGAGAGCGTCAGTTCCCCGAGTCTGATCGTATCGGGATCCACGGTCACCCCCATCGATCCTCCATCGATGAGGATACCGGCGAGCCGGACCTTCTCGAAACCGCCGCGAACGTCGAGATGCGGCCGTGCGGCGGTGCCCTCGAGGCGGAGCGACAGCTCCAGGGCGCCCCCGACAGGCTCCAGCGCCTCAGGCACGAATCGACCGGCGAGACCGGCCATGCGCCCGAGATCACCGGAGATCCGGAGATCGCACGAGACGGCGGGGGATTCGGCTCGTACCGTCAGCGCGCCGCTCCCCCGGCAGGCCACGCCGGGAACGAGAACGGTGAGTGAATCCAGCGTGACGATCCGTGCGCCGGCGGTACCATCGAACCGGAGGATCTCTATTGGCACGAGCACCGTGCCGTACGAGACCTCGCCCCCACCGGTCCGCACGTGGTAGTCATAGGTGCCTTCGCCGGTGCGACGCATCTCGATTTCAACCCCGTCGAGGTGTCCCCCGGCTCCGGATCCCTCGTCACGGTACCGGAGGCGGGCGTCACGGACGACCGCCCGTTCCACCGCCAGCGAAAATCCCCTACCCGATCCGTCCCCTTCCCGCCGCGGCCCTCCGAATGCCGGCAGATCGAGTACGCCCGCACTGTCCCGCCGGACGGAGACGGCCAGCCGCTCCAGTTCGAGGGCGGTTACGCGGAAATGCTTTTTGAATAGATCCAGGAAGTCATAGTCAATGCGGCAGCGGTCGATAGAGACGAACGGCACGGAATCGCCGCGGTCGACACGGAACACCGATACATCTTCGATCAGGAGACGGGAGAAGAGATTCGTCTCGAGCTTCCCGATGCGGACCTCCCGGTCCAGCACGCTCCCGAGCCGCGATTCGGCGATCCCCTTCACGAAACGCTCTCCGGGAACCGCTGCCAGAAACAGGCACAGGACGATGATCACACAGGCGAATGCGGGCAGGACGATCGAAAAGACACGCTTTGCTCGGGACACGGGTACCCCACCCCCGCGGTTGCTGCACGATTGAATAGAAAGGAACGCAATCTCCAGCGGCCGGTCACAGCCACCGCTTCCGCCTGAAATAGGCCAGCATCGTAATGCCGACGACCACAATGATCACCCAGATGGTCGGGTAACTCCAGTGGAACTTGAGCTCAGGCATGTGCTCGAAATTCATCCCGTAGATTCCGGCGATAAAGGTGAGCGGGATGAAGATCGTGGCGATGATCGTCAGCACCTTCATCACCTCGTTCATCCGGTTGCTCAAACTCGAGAGATAGATGTCGAGTATGCCGGAGATCATGTCCCTCAGCGCCTCGATCGTATCGATCACCTGGATCGTGTGATCGTAGACATCCCGGAGGTAGATCTCGGTTGAATCGGCGATCAGCTCGGTCTCGGTGCGCTCGAGCGCGCTCACCACCTCGCGCAGCGGCCAGACAGACTTGCGCAGGTGGATCATCTCGCGCTTGAGGCGCCGGATCTCGGCCAGCGTTTCGGGTGTGGGATTTTCCACGATCTCGTCGTCCATCACCTCGACCCGGTCGCCGACCTTCTCGAGGATCGAGAAGTAGTTATCGATGATCACATCGAGAAGCGCGTAGGCGAGATAGTCGGCACCCTGTTTCATGATCCGCCCCTTGCGGCCGCGCAGCCGTTCCCGCACCGGATCGAGCACGTCCCCCTCATGTTCCTGGAACGATATGACGAAATTCCTGCCCAGGATCAGGCTGATCTGTTCGGATTCGATATTCCCCTGCGCCTCGTTGTACGAGAGC
Organism: Patescibacteria group bacterium; assembly: GCA_035529435.1. Classification (GTDB taxonomy): domain Bacteria; phylum Krumholzibacteriota; class Krumholzibacteriia; order Krumholzibacteriales; family Krumholzibacteriaceae; genus DATKWS01. Next base: position 7,383 of record DATKWS010000141.1, on the reverse strand, counting down.
ATGCGCACGATGAAGAACAAGTAGGCCTCGAAATCCTCCATCTTGGGACGCTGCCCGACGCCGACGATATCCTCCAGCACGAGCGGATGTATACCGAAGTGCGTCCCGATCTTCTCGATCAATTCGACATCGTGAAGCCCGTCGATGTTGATCCAGGTAACGGTCGGCTCGTCACGGAACGGGAAGCAGTCCTCGATGCGTTCGATCTGTTTCTCCTGGAAATTGTTCTCGCTGTAATCGAGCAGGCTGATCCGCACCTTCTCGACCCTGTGCTCCCCCTCGTAGATCAGCGTGCCGGGAGGTGATCCCGCCTGCTTCTTCCTCTTCCTGATGAGTCCCGGCATGTCGACACCTCCTTTCCCGAAGAAATCCCACCGTCATGCGTACGCGGCGGCTCTCGACGCGCGGATCCCGAGCGGCCCGCGCGCTACTTACCCTTTCGCCACCGTCCGAATACCGGTATATACCCGCGCGGCCGCGCCTGCGGCGGGAATATACCCTCACTGACGTAACGAACGTTCTCTATCGAGTAGAACGCCCTCGGATTGAAACGCTTGATGATGTCGATCACATCCGTGAGGTGCCGCCGGTGAATCACCGTGTATATTACGTCGACCTTGCCGCTCTCTCCCCGCGCCTCGATGTTCGTCACACCGTATTGTGCCGCCCTCAGATTCGCGATCAGATCGGTGGCGTCCTTTCCCGTGACGATCCGAACCAGCACCACACCGATCGCGAGTCGCTCCTCGATCATGAGACCGATGAACGTCCCGGCCGCGAAGCCGCCTCCGTAGGCGATGTAGCACGCGATGTTGGAAAGGTTCCGCATGATCTGGCCGATGGCGAGGAGCCAGATCAGCACCTCGAAGAATCCGAGAAGCGGAGAGATCAGCTTGTTGCCCCGCGAGACGAATACGATGCGTATCGTACCGATCGAGACATCGAGGATACGGGCCACGAAGATGAGGGCCGGGAGAATGACCCAGCGGAACAGTTCGGAATCGAAAAACATGTTATCCATGATACTTTAACTATTATAGCAGACGAGCGGCGATATGCAAACATTCTCCCGTCGAGAGACGCTTCCGCTGTTTCTCAGCGCCCGGCATCCGCAGCCGCCGGAAGATCGAACCCAAGCCCCGGTTTCTCCGTCGGATAGAGGATCCCCTCTTTCAGGATCACCGCCCCGGCCGAGGGGTCGTCGATGAGATCGAGGTGCCCGTCCAGATCGGCGTATGCGACGTTCGGCCGCGCCAGCGCGAAATGAAGTCCCGCCGCGATGGCGAGCGCCGGCTCGTCCATGCAGCCGACCATCACCTCGCAGTTCGCCGCCTTGGCCACCGCGTTGATCTGCAGTGCCTCGAATATGCCGCCGACCTTCATCAGCTTCACGTTGACCATATCGATCAAGTCGCGTTTCGTGAGCCGGAAGGCGTCCCGCAGGTTCATCAGGCTCTCGTCCGCCATGACCGGTATATGCGCCTCGTCCGTGACCCTCCCGAGGAGGTTCGGCTTGCCGCGCGGAGTCGGTTGTTCGATCAGCTCGAGCCTCGCGGGGCGCGTCCCCTCGACGAACCGCAGCGATTCCTCCACCGAGTATCCCTGGTTGGCGTCGAACCGCAGCCCGATCCTCTTCCCGACCGCCTCACGAACCTTCATGACGCGCTCGATATCCTCTCCGACATCCTTGCCGCCCTTGATCTTGAGTGATTTGAAACCACCGGCGACGAGCTCCCGCGCCCGTGATACCGTCCGGTCGAGCGGCAGAATGCCGATCGTAACGCTCGTCCGCATGCGATCACGGTACCCGCCGAGAAGCATGTACACCGGCAGGCCCGCCGCCTTGCCGAGAATATCGTACAGCGCCATATCGACCATCGCCATCGCCGACGGCATCGTCTGGAGCGGCTGGCGAAGCTTGGAAAGCTGGAGCGCGATCCTCAGCGGGTCGGCGTTCCTGAGCGCTGGTTCTATCGCTCTTCTGTATGCGGCGATCACGGTCCCGGCCGTCTCGCCGGTCACCTGGAGGTCCGGCGCCGCGCATCCGAAGCCGTTCATACCGGTGGTCGTCTCGATACGCAGAAAAACCAGATCGGCCGAGTCGACCGTTTCGTAGGCGATGGTGTACGGTTCGGCGAGACGCAGCTTCACCGGCCACGCTTCGATTGTCCGTATCCGCATCTATTCACCTCAGTACCGTTTCTGGTAGATCTCCTCGAGGGTCATACCCTTCAGGTCCTCGACCAGCGCGACGAGATGCGCGATCATGACGCGCCAGAACTGTTCGCCCTTGTCCCTGCTCGCCCTGGTTGGATCACCGATCACCCCGGTTTTCGAAATGCGTTTCGTGTAGACGTACCACGAGACGCCGCGCTTCGACGTGAAGTTGAGATACCGGCTGGAAAAACGCGGAATGGATTTCACCGCCCTGTCGAGCTTGACGAGATGGGGTCGGACGGCGAGCGCGGTACTGGTTTCGATCTCGCCGGCGTGAATGTCGTTGGGAGTATCGACGATTCTGTAGATGTCGACATCACTCGTCTCGCCCGTGTCGACGCACACGAAGATCCTCGCATCGCGCGTGATCATCTGCGCCGCGTAGTTCAGCGCCGGAGTGTTGCCGCCGTGCCCGTTGATGATCACGATCTTGTTTATACCGTTGCGGGCTACACTCATGCCGATCTCGTACACGAGGTGCGAAAGCGCATCGTTGCTGATACTGATCGTGCCCTTGAACTCGTCGTGCTCGTACGAAACACCGTACGGCAGCAGGGGCAGCACGAGCGGCTTGGGATCGCTGCACGCCTCGGCGATCCGCTGTGAAAGGTAGAACGCATCGAACGCATCGTTGTCGAGCGGCAGGTGAGGACCGTGCTGCTCGATCGATCCGACCGGCAGGATGGCGATATCGACCTCCTTGAACCTTGCCTCCGCCTCTGGATAGGTCAACTCGCCCCAGAGGTACTCCCTCGCGACCGCATCGACCCGCGGCACGGGATTCGATCTCGTTTCCGCGGCACTCTGCTCGAAGGGGTACGGCGCGGTGATGCCGGGATCGTCGATCGGATCGAACGGCGCCCACTGCCGTCCCACGCGTTTCACCGCTCCCGCGGCATGTTCGAGCAGGATCCGGTAGAGTGGGATTCTGAGATCGACGGGGATGGAGTCGATCGGCGACCGCACGGAATCGAATCGCAGTTTCAGGATCTCCGGCCGCTCCCCCAGTGTCCGTCGCCGCAATGGCGGCACATCGATCATGCCGTTCACCGCCAGCATGAATATGAGGTGCTCGAATCCGGCTGATTCCTGGTGAATCCCCTGATCGACGAGATCCCGCATGCATCGGTCGATCTGTTCCCGCGTGTACCCGCAGCGCGCAGGATCCGCGCCGATTGCGCGGAGCATTCCCACGATGCGCCGGCATTTCTCGCATCTCCCGCAGGGATGCACCCGCTCCCCCTCGACGTGCGTGGCGTGGCACGATACCTGGTGCCGCTGAAGCGCCGGATACCGCTCGACGAGAATCTTCTCGATCAACAACTCGGACAGCGGCCTGACGATGGAGAACTGGGCGATACCCATTCCCTTGCGGAGGTAGTAGCGCGAGAGGGCGTTGTCGAAGTAGCGGCTCTGATCGTACAGGCCGCTGTAATGGCTGATTCCCCGGTGCACGGCACGAACCGTGGTGTCATACTCGTCGCCGATGATAACGCGTCCGATGCCGCGCATCCGCACGAGCGGCAGAACGCCGAACAGGAAAACGGCCACGGTCCATAGCCGGATCGGGTACTCGTCCGAACGAATACTCGCGAAATCCCGCCGGATGAACGGCAGGAGCCTCAGCATCCATGCGAATACACGATCCGCGTTGGTCCAGACCCGGCAGGTATTCGGCACGCTCGTTTTGAAATGGCGATAGGCGTTCAATGCGGTGAACCAGTGCCGCCCGGACTCGTTGACGAAAATAGGGTGGACCTCGTACCCCAGCTCGTCGAGGAGCCCGAAGCTGAGGAGGCTGTCCTTGCCGCCGCTCGAGAGGATCGCGTGCCGGTTCCTGTCGGTCGGCCAGAGCTGCCATTTCGCACCGTCCTGCACCGGCGCGGAATCGGTGAAATGAACAGAGGCGGCCGTGTACCGCTGTTTCTTCACGAAGGGAACCGCATCCCCGACGAGAAACGGATTCGCCTCGAGCAATTTCTTGACGTAGATTTCCCGCGACGTGTTCTCGATCATATCGCGGACGAACCGGCGGTCGGTCTCGTCGAACGGCCCGTGGAGAACGATCGAATCGCAGAAGAGCCCGTAGTTCAGGGCGACTTGGGCGGCGATCATGCACGCGAGGTTACGGGAGGCCTCCTCCCCCGGATCGAAGACATCCTCCTCGTAGCGGTATATGAGGTCGACACGGTCCTCCACGCCGTCCCGGATAACGCCGTACGGGGCGACGATGCGCCGCCGCTCCACCGCGACCGGACCGACTTCCAAGCGATCGATGACCCGCAGGGCGGCGAGCGGATCCTTCCCACCGCCGGCGCGCGGTACCGATCCTCCTGATTCCGATCCTCGCTTCTTTGCCATCTTTACGATTCCTCTTTCTGAAATGCCGGACCATGCCCCGAGACACACCGGAGAATGGGCGCATGCGGGAATCTCATCGCCGCTTCTTCGCGTGCACCTCGATATGCGGCTTCAACGCGCCGATCAGGTCCTCCGCCCCGTCGACCAAGAGATCGAACGCCGGCAGTCCCGTTTCCCGCGTGATACCCTCACACGCACCGGCGATTTCCTCCGGTGGAATATTCTCGTGGTTGACCGTGATCGCGACCACCGGTCTGTCCGAGATCACCTCGATCGCCTCGACCTGGCGGGGCAGCGGATGTATCGGATAGCCGGGGAATCCGTCGTAATCCTTCCGCGCGGGGGCATGCTGCAGCACGACAACATGGGGGCGGCCGGCTGCGAGTATCTCGAATCCGCCCGGGTACGCGGGATTCATAAGGCTCCCCTGCCCCTCGATGACGATCACGTCCGGACCGGTATCCTTCCACGCCGACCATACGGCATGCTCGATCTCCCCCGACACGAAATCATTGATCAGCGAGTCGAGCAGGATGGTGTTCCGGGCTCCCTGCATCCAGGACGTCTGACCGGTGCCGACGAGCTCGGCGGCGTACCCGGCCGCGCGCAGGCCGTGCACGAGTATCCAGGCGCTCGTGCGTTTGCCGATGGCCGAATCGGTGCCGAGCATGGCGACCGTGAGCGAGGTGACTTCCTCGATCTTTCCGCTGAAGAAGTGCAGTTCGTTCCGGGGTGGTGTCCTGCGGACATCCCGCAGCGTGACGCCGTGCCGCGCGGCGAGCGCCGCGAGCTCCACGTCGTCGGAAAGGAAATCGTGCAGCCCGCAGTCGACATTCAGGCCGAATACGATCGCCCGTTTCACATCGTCACGCGCGGCGGCGCTGAGCCGGCCTCCGTCCGGCGCGAGCCCCATGACGAAGTGTGTTGCGTCGATGCCGTCCCGCTTCGCCGCGTCGACGGCATCTTCGATGGCCGCCACGACCGGCACCCCCGTGCTCACGCCGTCAAGCACCTCGCCCGCGTCGCGTCCGGCATGGCGGGAATCGACGACGGAGAGAACACGGTACCGCTCGGTGAATCGAACGAGACCGTGGGCCGTTTTGCCGTTCGGTGTGTTGAACGCCCCCTCGCAGTAGACGACGGCGTTTCCATCGCGTGGAACCGTCATGATTTTCTTCCCGTCAGGATGATCACGTACCGGTCGTTCGGGAGCGGCTCTTTCCGGTGCCGCTCCATCAGCGCGCTCAGACCGGCCGTCGAGGCCGGCAGCACGTTGAGCCCCTCGCGCTCCCTGATCAGACGGCTGATTGCGAGCATCCCCTTGTCGGATGCGTCCGCCGCCCACCCGCCCGTTGCGCGTATCGCTTCGAGGGCGTAATCCCCGTCGATCGAGCGCCAATTGATCAGCGGCTCGTTCACCGGCGTCTCGTGAATCTTGTCGGGTTTGAGATCCTCGCAGGTGGGACTGTTCCTGCGGAACGCCTGTATGATTGGATTTTTCATGTACGACGAACCCGCCACCATGCGTGGTATGCGCGATGTCTTTCCGCGGCGGTAGAGACTGAGAAATCCCTTGTATACGCCAGCGATGGTCGTCCCGTTCGAGACCGGTACACTGACTATCGCGGGTGCGTCGCGCAGCTCGTCGTATATCTCGTAGGCGATCACACCGTATGCCTGGAGCTGCTGCGCCGTGTTCTCGCCGCCGGGATTGGCGTCGTACACCTCGTGCGCGCGGGCGAAATCCTGCGAGACCTCAACCGCCTGCTCGTAATCTCCCGGGATGCGCCTGATCTCTGCGCCGATATCTTCCATCTCCTTGGTCCGCTTCGTATGATACGCCTCGGGAAGGAAGATGATGCACCTCAATCCGGCCAGCGATGCAGCGAGGGCGACGGCGACTCCATAGTTACCGCACGTCGCTATCGTGATCGCATCGAATCCGCGACGGAGGGCGTCCATCGCCTGCGCGAACGCGATCCGGTCCTTCTGCGTGCCGCTGGGGTTGCCCCCCTCGAATTTGACGAATATCTGGCGCAACCCGACCTCCCGCTCGATGTTGCGCGCACGCACCAGGGCCGTGTCCCCCACCTCGGAATCGACGATGTCCTCGTACGCCTCGAGCCGTTCCTCGAGGGGGTAGTCACTGCTCGCCGCGATCTGCCGCTGGCTCTCGACTTCGCGCGAGAGCTCGGAGATCTCCCCCTTGGCCCCGTCCATCAGGTCGAGTACCCTGGGCTCCTCCTTCTCTACTCCTTCGTCCCGATTTGACTCGTTCATGCGCAACCGCCTCCCCCCACTCCGTCCGCGTGCGCACGCGGGCGGCGGTAAAATTACAGGTGGAATTCTGCTACCTGCACCTCCGATAATCAAGCAGAATCGCATACAATCGATCGTCGCCGCACGCCGCCGCGGCCATGGAGCGTGCGGGAAAGGATCGATCTCGGCCCTGTGCGTGTCTCAAGCGGTGCGCAGAATACCACCCGAGAAATACCCGGCAGATTTTTCTAAAAAAACAGTTTACTTCCTGGTGCATTTATAGTATACTAAAATGGTAGACTATTAAGGAGGAATGACTGTGCGCCTTTCAACGCGTTCACGGTATGGTCTGCGGGCGGTGGTTTCCATCACCCGCAACGAACGGAAGCCGGTCACCTGCGAAACGCTCGCCGCATGCGAAGACGTTTCCAAGAAGTATCTCGACCGCCTTCTCAACCTGCTGCGCGGTGCCGGATTGTTGCGTAGCTCCAAGGGTAAGGGCGGTGGGTATATCCTGGCCCGCCCACCCGAGGAGATAACCGTCGG
>DATKWS010000140.1:0-3952 GCA_035529435.1 Patescibacteria group bacterium | reverse complement strand
TTTCGACAGCGACGGGAGAATGTGATGATTCGACGAGACGTGATAGCGATGCTCATTGCACTTTCTATGCTGCCGGCCGTATCGCGTGCGCGGTCGGCCGATGACGGGGAGGCGCCGCCGCAGGCCGATACGACGTCCGTGGACAGCAGCACGGTTGCCCCGTCGGGCTCGCTCCTGTTCCTGCCCGACCATTTCTACCGGACGAGTACGACACTCACCTTTTCGATGCGGCCGCACATGAGCGCGGATAGATTGTACGGATTCGAGCGGTACAAGGCCTCACCCCTGGAATGCGCGTACCAGGGCGCCGGCATGGGCATGACCATCGGGATGGCCGCCGGCGCATTCGGCATGATGGCCGGCGCGTGGGATGAGCGGGAGACATGGTATATCGCCGGCGCCATGGCGGCGCTGGGCTCGTTGTACGGCGGTTTTTTCAAGGCGGATGATCCCAAGTGGAATCTCCGCATCCGCTTGGAACCCGACCGGTGATCAATCCTTCTGCGGGAAACATCGAATATCGCTGCGCCGTACTACAGCAACGGGCCGATGTATGTTGTCAAAGAAGCGCGCCGGCCGATAAAGTAATACGGTCGGCAATACCCGGATATCCTTGATCAATACCTCATGTTTGCCAGAACGCACGCCATCAGGATTTTGTTCCGTTCGATCGTCGCACCGGCGCTCTGCCTCCTGTTCCTGACGGTACCGCCGGCGGCAGCGGGGGAATCCGTTTTTTCCGCGGAGCAATACATCACACGATTGTGGAATACCGATTCCGGGCTGCCGGACAACAGCGTACGCGCGGTGGTCCGGACGGTGGACGGATACCTGTGGCTGGGAACGGCGGCCGGCCTCGTGCGATTCGACGGCGTGCGCTTCGTGGTGTGCAATCGGCAGGATGCACCTCGTTTAGATGAGAGCAGCGTGCTCTCCCTCTACGAGGATATCAACGGGGTCCTCTGGGTGGGGACCGATGGAGGGGGGCTCTTCGCGTATGGAGGGGGTGGATGGCGAAGCTACGGCACGCGGGAGGGGATGTTGAACGGCCATGTCAGGGCCGTTGCGGGGGATCGGAACGGGATTCTCTGGGCGGGTACCGAGTACGGCCTCCACAGGCTTGAGGGGGAGGGGATTCGCGTCTTCGGCCTGGATGAGGGATTGGCCGACAATCTCCTGACGGCGCTCGCCTTCGACGCGTTCGGACGTCTCTGGGCGGGGACCGGATGGGGTGGACTCGCCAGGTTCGAGGACGGGTTCGTCCAGGTGTACGACGGGGACGACGGCCTGACGGATCAGAGGGTTCTCTCCCTGTGTGCCGACCCCGACGGTGACGTATGGATCGGCACGATGCGCGGCCTGTTCCGCCTCGCGCCGCGGGAAAAGATAATAGCCCCCGTTGCGGGAACGGACCACTACCCCGTCACCGCCCTTGCACCGTTGCCCGGCGGGGGAGTGCTCGCCGGCACGATGGTCGAAGGCATGAAGATCGTCGACGGATCCGGGACGAAGGACTTTTTCCCCGACGATGAGCTCGGCGATTGTCACGTCCGGGCCGTACTCGCCGACCGTGACGGCTGTGTCTGGATCGGCACCGATTCGAAGGGCCTCATACAACTGAGAGAGAGGACGGTCGGCTCGATAACCACCGTGGACGGTCTTCCGGAAGGATCCGTGTACGCACTTCTCGAGGATGACGACGGCACGCTCTGGGTCGGCACCGAGAACAGCGGGCTCTGCCGGATGCAGGGCGGACGGATCACCCGGGTGCTGGACCGATCTCGAGGCCTTGCCGGTGACATGGTGCGCGTGCTGTCGAGGGATCGATTCGGGAGGCTCCTCGTGGGAACGATGGATGGGGGCCTCAGCATCATAGCGAACGGCCGTATCGAGAACCCCGCAGAAGGGGGGGGCGCTGATCCGGAAAATGTCACGGCGATCTTGACCGACGGGACCGGCACGGTATGGATCGGGACAGACCGGGGCCTCAGTCGCAGTCCCGACGGGAGGGTCGAGCATTCCACGCCGGTCGGAGAATTCGAGGGGAGAACAATCCGGACACTGTACGAGAGTGAAGGGGGATCGCTCTACGCCGGCACCCGGTGTGGAGTATGGAGGCTGTCGGGACCGTCCTTCGAACGGATCGCAGCGAATACCGACTCGCTGGAGATCGATATTATCTCCCTCCATGAAGATGCCGACGGTGCGCTCTGGATGGGAACGAACGGCGGCGGACTGAAGCGCCTGGCGAACGGAGCGGCGGCGGATTTCACGACGAGGGACGGCCTTCCCGGCAACTTCATATACAGCATAACGGAGGACGACTCCAGCCTCCTGTGGATCAGCTGCGAGGCCGGCGTCTTCGGCGTCAGCCGTGATTCGCTCTTGGCTTACGTGAAGGGTGAGCTGCTGGTTCTCGCCCCGACACTGTACGACGAAGCCGACGGTATGCCCTCGGACCGGTGCAACGGTTTCTGCCACCCGGCGGTCTGCATCTCCCGATCGGGGAAGCGGTACTACCCCACGAAAGGGGGAATCGCCGTCTTCGAACGCAGCATGGGGCGTGATGCGGTCCGTCCCCCCACGGTTCTCGTCGAATCAATGATGGCGGGCGATATAGACGTAGGAACGGACAATGACATCGAGCTGTCGCACAAAACGGACCGCGTGGAGTTTCGATTTACCGCTCCTCGATGCCCGGCGCCGGAGAAGTGCAGATTTCTCTACGCGCTGAAGGGGCACGACGCCGGTTTCACGGTACTGCATCCGGGACGGGAGCGCACGGCCCGGTACCGGGGACTCCCGCCGGGCAGATATGAATTCACGGTCCGGGCAGTGGACAACAACGGTCTCTGGAGTGAAAACGCCGCTTCGGTGGGCTTTGCTGTCGTGCCGCCGTTTTACCGTAAGGGGAGCTTCGTGCTCATCCTGTCCGCCGGAATTGTATGTGCCGGCGGCGCGGCCGCGAGTCTCGCGCGGCACCGCCGGATCAGAAGGCAAAAGCTGAAATACAGCACCTCGACGATAAGCGAAGAGCGTATGGATACGGCAATAGCCGGACTGAACGCCCTGATGGAGGAGGAGAGAATTTATCTCGATCCCGATCTGACACTGAAAAAACTGGCGCAGCGGCTCAATATCCACTCCAACCATCTCTCCCGCATCATAAACGAGCAGCACGGAATGAGCTTCAATAACTACATCAATCGGCACCGGATCGCCGAAGCGCAGAAACGGCTGGCCGATCCGGCATTACGAAACAAGAGCATCCTGGATATCATGTTCGACGTCGGATTCTATTCCAAATCCACATTCAATACGGCCTTCAGCAAATTCACCGGAACGAGCCCTTCGAACTACCGGAAAAATCACCACTGATCGCACGCGGCGGCTCCGAAATGGCAATGTCGAACCATTTTTCCGTTCTACATTGCAATTCCGGACGACCCGGAGGGCGCTCATTACGTATCATTGGTAAAAGATTTAATTGGCAGGCATTTTTTGTGAGCAACGAAAGGAGGAAGAGGATGAGAAAGGGAATGATGGCCGTCGTCGTGGCCGTGATTCTCGTGCTGGTGTGCGGCGCTCCGCTCACCGCGCGGGAGAACGCGGTTCACAAGGAGTTCGACGGCGTAAAATCGATCAAACTCGGTACGGTGAGCGGTGACTGCGTAGTCAAGACGCATCGCTCGGACAAGGTGATCGTCGATCTCGTCTACGATGTCGATCCCGAGGATGCCTTCGATTACAAGATCGATGAGAAAAACGGCAAGCTGGTGATCAAGGAGCGCTGGCACGGAGGCTCATCCAGCGGGGATGTGAGCTGGACGTTGACGGTGCCCGAAGGCGCGGATGTCGAGTATTCCACGGCGTCGGGTGATATCGAGATTACGGGCCCGATCGGGGAGGTCGAGGCGAGCACCGCCTCCGGTGATATCGATCTCGAGGATGT
>DATKWS010000139.1:0-4093 GCA_035529435.1 Patescibacteria group bacterium | reverse complement strand
CTTCCGCTCCTGACGTTCGGCATCGTCACCCCCTTCGCTCTGCTCGGGGTCTTCATGACGCGGAACAGGTGGCGCGACCTCTGGCTGCTCTACGGCGGCATCATCGCCTATCTCGCCGCGGCGATTCTCTTCTACGTGCTGGCGCGCTACCGCCTTCCCGCCGTGCCGTTCCTCCTGCCGTTCGCCGGGGCCGCCGTCACCGGAATACTGAAGCTCCTGCGCAGCGGGCAGCGGGCCGAGCCCGCCGTGCTCGCGGCGGCCCTCGTCATTCTGTTCTACTTTACAAACATGACGGTCGCCACCGACACGCCGGCGGGGACCGCCGGGAACCTGAAACGTCTCGGTAACGCCTATCTCTCGCTGGGGGATACGACGAGCGCGGTGGAGATCTACCGGGAAGCGGCGCGGACCGATCCGGCCGACAGTACCCTGCGACGCCGGCTCGAGCTCCTCCACCGGATACGAGGGGGCACGCAATAGCGAGGCCCGGGACCATGCCGGTCCCGGGCCCACGCCATATCGCATCGACGCCCCGACCAGCCGCTCATCGCAACAAGGCGTCGAACACATTACACCGCACTATCGATTCTCTTATTCCTCCGCCGGTTTCTCCTCCGTCACGGCTTTTTCCTTTCCACCCCGCACGAGCCACTGCTCGAACCAGTCGAGGATCGAAGCGTACCAGAACTGCTGGTTGTGCGGCTTCTGGATCCAGTGATCCTCGTCGGGGAAGCGTATCATCTTGGAGGGCACGCCGAGGCGCTGGAGCGCCGTGAACATCTGCTCGCCGCCCGTGATCGGTACCCGGTAGTCGAGCTCGCCGTGCACGATGAGGTGCGGCGTCGCGAAGTTCTTCGCGTACCTGATCGGCGAGAGTTCGTCGTAGAGCCCGGGCTTCTCCCACGGCGGTCCGAGCAGATCCCACTCGGGGAACCACAGCTCCTCGGTCGAGCCGTACGAGTTCCACTGGTCCGCCTCACCGGCGTGCGAAACCAGCGCCGAGAACATCTTGTCACCGTTGTGACCCTGGAGCCAGTTGCAGACGAATCCGCCGTACGAGCCGCCCCACGCACCGACCCGCTCCGGATCGATCCATGAATACTGCTCGAGGACGTAGCGGACGCCGTTCCTGATATCATCGATCACTGTTCCGCCCCAGTCACCCCGTATCCCGTCGCAGAACTCCCGACCGTACCCGGTCGAGCCCCTGGGGTTACAGAAGAAGACGGCGAAGTTGGCCCCCGAGAAGAAGGCGTACTCGGGGCGGAACGCGTATCCGAACATCTGCTGCGGGCCGCCGTGCACGCGCACCATCATCGGGTACCTGAGCCCCGGGTTGAAATCCATCGGCTTGACGAGAAAACCGTGCACGGGCGTGCCGTCCGGACCCTCGAACCAGAACCGCTCCGCATCGGGGAAATGGAACTCACCGTACAGATCGCCGTTCAGATCGCTGAGCTGCCTGACCTTTGTCCCCTTGCCGCTACAGCGGAATATCTCGTAGTAATGGGTCATGGGGCGGTAGCTGTAGACGAAGAACTTCTCCTTCGGACCCGCCTGGACGTCGAGGTGATACCCGTGACCCGTGCCCCCGGTACCGCCGATCACCGTCTCGATTGTGCCCCCGTCGAGCGGCACGCTGAAGAGGTTGATATCGCCCCAGTCCTCGGCCTGGAAGTAGAGCTTCTTCCCCTTGTGCCCCCAGAAGAAGGAACCGACGCTCCGGTCGAAATCGCGCGTGATGCTCCGCGGCTCGCCGTCCGGCAGCTCCATTACCATGAGCTCGTAACGGTCCGATTCGTACCCGGGGCGGCGCGTCGCCCGGTAGGCGAGATAGTTCCCCGAAGGGGATACCCGGGGATGACTGTCGGCCGCCGGGTTGTCCGTTACCTTCTCGACGGGACCGCCCGCCACCGGCACCCGGTATATCTCCTCGTTGTACGAAACGGCCTGGTCCTCATCCTGCTTACCGGAGAAATAGAGCATCGCACCGTCGGAAGTGAGATCGAAGTCGCGCCCCGCCGACGCGAGCCAGTAGGTCAGCGCGTCGAATTCGAGCTCGGGGGTGAGATCGCGCGGTTCGCCCCCATCCGCGGGAATATGGAACAGGTGCTGCACCTTGCCGTCGTCGTATGAATTCCAGTGCCGGTACATGAGACGCGTGTGCACCTTCGCGGAGACTTTTTCCTTCTCTTTCTCCTCATCCCGCTTCGTGATGCACTCGAGGTCGGGGCAATCGAGATAGACCCGGCCGGTGAAGATGAATCCCGAGCCGTCCGGCATCCAGGCGAAATCCCCCACGCCGCCGGGGAAATCGGTGACCTTCAGGGCCTCACCGCCGTCGACGGGCAGAATGAATATCTGCGATGATCCTTCCCGGCCCGAGAGGAAGGCGATCGCCGCGCCGTCCGGGGACCAGCGCGGGTGGCCGTCGCCCTTCTCGCTCGTCGTCATCCTGCGCGGCTCCCCGCCATCGGAGGAGACGATCCAGATATCGGAATTGCTCGCGTCCTCCTCGAACTCGATGATCGAAACGACGTAGGCTATCCATTCGCCGTCCGAGGAGAGCTGCACATCGCTCAACCGTTTCAGCTTGTGGAGGTCACCGGGCGTGAAGGCCTTGTATCCCGCCACCGCCACCGCCGCCGACGCCGCGAGAATGACGAGACACGCGACCGCCACCGCCGTCGCCCGCCCGTACGTATACCGGATCATGATGCTCCTTTCATCCGAAGTACCTCTCCGTTTACCCGACAGGCGTACAGTGTAATCAATGGCCGGCCAATTTTCAAAGCAACAAATTCGACGGGGAGCGGGCGGCCGCCGGTGCCGCCCACGGCAGCAGCCGAGCCCGCTTCCCCAATTTATCAATGGAAAAATGCCGACCTTTGATATATAACGGTCGAGAATCACGGACGAAGCGATTCAAAGGAGAAACAATGCCGAAGGAAAACGAAGAGGGGCGCCTCGAGCGGAAGCGCCGGTTCATAACGGAGATACGAGATCGAAAGTGCCGGCACCTGATCGAACCGCTCCTGCACAAGGCGCAATCGTACATGAAGGGTGAACTCCCGCTCGATGATGTTTTCAAAGCGGCACACTACGTGGCACGGTACGGCGATGAGATAACGGCCGATTTCAAGAAAAAACCCGACGTGATACTGGCCGGGATCGCGATGGACAAGAACCGGTATATCACCGAGATCGGCGACATCGCGGTCAAGGTGCGCCACGGGGATATCCTGTCGGTCTTCACCGACGCGATCGTGAATCCGGCGAGCCCGGACGGGAAGATGGCGAATGGTTGCGCCGGCGCCATCAAGGATGCGGGCGGCGGGGAAATCGAGAAGGAGGCAATGGCCCGGGCGCCCATCGACGCCGGCACGGCCGCCGCGACCGGCGCGGGCACGCTGCCGTTCCTCCACGTTATACACGCACCCACCATCGATACACCCGGCGGCGCCAGCTCGCCGGAAAAAGTGCGCGCGGCGGTCTCGGCGGCGCTCGCCCTCGCGGATGAACTCGAGCTCGAAACGATCACGCTTCCGGGAATGGGGACCGGCGCCGGCGGCCTCACGCCGGACGATGCGGCCCGGGCGATCCTCGAGGCGATCACGGCGCATGAGGCCGGATCGGTCTCCAGTGTCAATCTCGTCGATACCGCCGGGGAAACGGTCGACGCCATCGTCAGGGCGCTCGAGGCGTACGATGAGGAGAACGGGTGACCCGCTATTTCAGTGAATCCCGCCGGTGCCGTGCCGTGCGCGGAAATCGGTCTTCGTGTCATGAAGGTCGCGGAGAACCGTTTTCGCGTGATCCAGCTCGCTCCGCCCCACCTCCGCGCACACCTCGTAGAGCTTCGGATTACCGAGCAGGAGTATCTCCCTGACGGCCATGGATCACTCCCCCCGCGCCGCCTCCACGACGGGCTCCCCGGCGGCGGACTCGCGGCCGCTCTCCCCCTCCCGCCAGCGCCTGTAATCCCCGTTCCAGCAGTAGAGACAGAGTTCCTCGCGCGGGAGGCCGATCGCCTCGATCATGTCCTCGAGCGTCTGGTACCGGAGCGTCGTGACGCCGAGGTCCTCCGCGATCC
>DATKWS010000138.1:0-4181 GCA_035529435.1 Patescibacteria group bacterium | reverse complement strand
ACGAATTTCGTCTCGTTGCCGACGGTCACCCTGCATGCGCCGCACATCCCCGTGCCGTCGACCATGATCGTATTGAGGCTGACCAGCGTGGGTATCTCGTACTTCTTGGTCAACAGGCTCACGAATTTCATCATGATCGGGGGACCGATCGCGACGACGAGATCGATTTGGACCTCGTTATCGATCAACTTCTGCAGGGCATCCGTCACCAATCCCTTCGTCCCGTACGATCCGTCGTCCGTTGTGATCAGAACCCGGTCACTCGTCGCCTGCATCTTCTCTTCCATGATGACCAACTCCCTGGTCCGGCCGCCGAGTATCGATATCACCTGGTTGCCGGCCGCCCGCAACGCCTGGGCGATCGGATAGGACGGGGCGATGCCGATCCCGCCGCCGACGATGACGACGGTTCCGTACAGCTTGATGTGCGTGGGTCTCCCGAGGGGACCGACCAGATCGCACAGCGTGTCACCGGGCTCGAGACCCGAAAGGTTCTTGGTCGTTTTTCCGACGACCTGGACGACCAGCTCGATCCACCCCTCGTCGGCGTGCGCATCGGCAATCGTCAGGGGAATCCGCTCACCGGCGTCGCAGGTACGGAGGATGATGAACTGTCCCGCCCTGCGTTTGCGCGCGATTTCCGGCGCCTCGATCTTCATCCGGAACACGGTCGGTGTAATAAATTCCTTTTCGAGAATCGTATTCATGGTTGATCACGTGATTCCTTTTACCCTTTTAAAAAACAAAGGGATAATTCGATGGTGCCTGAACCTGGCGACCATTTCGCGACACCGAACGAATTCCCCTCCTAATTAAAATATTACAAAAAATCGATGTATATATGTAACAAACGGGGACGCTTCAGATCAAGGGAATTCTCGCACCCACGCTGCACTCCCCGGCAAACAAACGGCTGGACCCATGCAATCCCCGCCCCCGCCATCAGGTCCGGGATGTGCGCACAGGCTTCAGAACGGTCTTGAAAAAGGGAGTTGACCGGCGGTACACCGGAAAAAATGCTTGCAGGCGGCATTCCCGAAATACAAGAATGGAAGGTACGGAACACTCCGCCGAATGCGAGAGGTTTCCATCGTAGGAGGACGCAGATGCATATCGATGACGATACCAGGCACACCGAGGGAGCGGCGACGCGGAAAGAGAAAAAAAACGGATCGCATCCCGGGAGTGAGGGTAACGCGCAATCCGGATCCCCGGGCATGCTCGGCAGCGCGCATGAGGTGTATCGAATTTGCCACGGGGCCCTGTTACGCGCGAAGAGCGAGACCGGATTGCTGGAGGAGATATGCCGTTTCATCGTCGAAAAGGGCGGCTACCGGTCGGTCTGGGTGGGGTATTCCGAACGGGAAGGGGCACGGGCTATTCGCCCCGTCGCACAAGCCGGGTACAAATCAGGGGACCTCGAGACGCTGCTCGACACGTGGGCCGACGGCCCCCTGGGATCCGGTCCCGCCGAAACGGCCGTGCGAACGACGGAACCGGTCATTTACGGGAGCCTTCTCGCCGATTCCCGGCATGAATCCTGGCGGGATGATGCGGCGGCCCGCGGGTATTCCTCGATGATCGCCCTGCCCCTCGTCGCGGTCGGGGAGACGATCGGAGCGGTGAGTATCTATGCCGCACAGCCGGGTATCTTCGATGAAAGCCAGGTCATGCTTCTGGCGAAGACGGCACGGGACATCGCGCAGGGCATCCTGTCGCTCCGCGCGCGTTTCGAATGCGAGCATATCAAGGAAACCCTTATCAAATCCGAGGAAATCTTTAAAAAATTCTTCAACAGCGCGAACGACGCGATCTTCGTTCTCGACTACGAGGGATACTTCCTCGAGTTGAACGAAACGGCCTGTTTGCGTCTCGGCTATACCAGGGAAGAGCTGCTGCACATGACGCCGCAGGAAATCGATACTCCGGAATTCGCGCAAACCGTCTCGAGCCGCATCGACGAGATCAGGCGGAGAGGGCAAACGGTATTCGAGACAGCTCACGTCACGAAGGATGGCGCGGTCATTCCGATCGAATTGAACGCGCGGATGATCGAGTTCGAGGGAAAACCGGCCATCCTGAGTATCGCCCGCGATATAACGGAACGCAAGCGCGCCGAGCAGGCGTTACGCGAGAGCGAGGAGAAGTACAGTAAGCTGTTTCATCAATCGAACGATGCAATCTTCATCCACGATCTCGAAGGAAACATCATCGATGTCAACCAGCGCGTCATCGATTATCTCGGATACGGAAGAGATGAAATACTGGCCCTCAATGTGCGGAACCTCCACCCCCCGGAGGCGCTGGAACGATCGAAAGAGGCTCTCGAATCGGTCGCCCGGGAAGGCCATACAAGCTTCGAGATCGATTTCAGGAAGA
The DNA here is from genome assembly GCA_035529435.1 of Patescibacteria group bacterium. Lineage (GTDB taxonomy): Bacteria > Krumholzibacteriota > Krumholzibacteriia > Krumholzibacteriales > Krumholzibacteriaceae > DATKWS01. Next base: position 1,802 of record DATKWS010000138.1, on the reverse strand, counting down.
AGAACGGCGAGATATTCCCCGCGGAGATCTCCGCGAGCCGGTTCGAAATCGGTGAGCGGAAGGTCATACAGGGCATCGCCCGCGACCTCACCGATCGGCGCGTGGCCGAGAAGGCGCTGCGCGAATCGCAGGAGCTGTACGAGACACTCGTGCACACGTCGCCGGAGGCGATAACCACTGCCGACCTCGCCGGCAACATCACCTATGTTTCACCGAATACCCTCGTGCTGCACGGCTACGAGCGCGCGGAAGAACTACTCGGGAAAAACGCCCTCGAACTCATCGCGCCGGAAGAACACGACCGCGCCGTCAAGAACATCCAGCGGACACTGAAGAGCGGATCCGTACGGGATGTCGAGTATACCCTGGTCAGAAAGGATGGCTCCCGGTTCACCGGCGAGCTCAACGCCGCACTGGTCAAGGACGGATCGGGGAAACCGATCTTCTTCATCGCGACCATCAGGGACGTGACCGGCCGCAAGCGCATGGAGGAACAGCTGCGCCAATCGCAGAAGATGGAGGCGCTGGGCGCCCTCGCCGGCGGGATCGCGCACGATTTCAACAATCTCCTGATACCGGTGATCGGGTACACGGACCTTCTGGCGCTCAAGCTGAAGGATCACGACCCACTGCTGATGCGGTACATCGACGAGATCAAGAAAACGGCCGAACGGGCGACCACGCTCACCAAGCAGCTTCTCACGCTTGGCCGAAGGCAGATGCTCAAGATGATCGTTCTCGATCTCAACGCGTTGGTGTCGAACCTCGAGGATCTGTTGCGGCGCCTGATGGGCGAGGACATCGAGTTCTCCCTGAATCTCGAACAGGGATTGATGCCGGTCACGGCGGATCCCAACCAGATCGAACTGATCATCATCAACCTCGTGGTGAATGCGTGCGATGCCATGCCCGGGGGAGGCACACTGACCATTCAAACGGAGAATGTCTCGATCAGCCGGAAAACGGCCGACACCCTGCAGGAGATCGAGCCGGGAGATTACGTCCGCCTCACGGTGAAAGATACCGGAGTCGGCATGGATGGCTTAACACGTGAACGCATCTTCGAACCGTTCTTCACCACCAAGGAGGCGGGGCAGGGTACGGGTCTCGGTCTCGCGACGGTCTACGGCAGCGTCAAGCAGCACGACGGCTGGATCGACATTCACAGCAAACGCGGGAAGGGCTCGAGCTTCATGATCTACTTCCCGGCAAGCCTCCGCATCGTGAAGGATCGCGTCGAGAGGGAGCGGCAGACGTACAACATCAGGGGAAACAACGAACGCATACTCCTCGTTGAGGACGACAGCGCGGTGCGGGAGCTCACGGCCGACATCCTCTCGAACAACGGATACACCATTCTCGAGGCACGGAACGGCGCGGAAGCACTCGAGATCGCCGCCCGGGAGGAACGGAAGATCGATGTGGTATTCAGCGACGTGGTTCTGCCGGGAAGAAGCGGAATCCAGCTCATCGAGGAACTCCTCTCGCGCGATCCCGACCTCAAGGTGATCCTGAGCAGCGGCTACGCGGCGCCGAAATCACAGTGGGATCTCATACAGGAAAAGGGGTACCGATTCATCCAGAAACCCTACAAGATGGTCGATCTCCTCAAGGCGATAAAGGAAGTATGCGATTCGAGCTGAATACCGCCCCGCTTACCCCCCTTGACCTATTGAAGCCGCCGCCCCGCGAAATGCAGGTCCCGTGCGACGAGGCTCTCCACACCGAGCTCGCTTTCCACACGTCCCCTGATCACGAAGGGGCCCCGGCCCCGGACCAGCTCGCGTGCCGTACGGCGGTAC
>DATKWS010000137.1:0-22033 GCA_035529435.1 Patescibacteria group bacterium | reverse complement strand
CGAACCGCACACGGCGAAGGCGGAACCCCTCGGCGAATGGCTCGCCCGGCAGGGGGTGCACCTCCTGACCGGTGGGGGAGGCGGTGTGATGGAGAGCGTGAGCCGTGCCTTCCACGATGTACCTGATCGACGCGGGCTCGTCATCGGCATCATTCCGGGAACGGCCGGCGAAGGGCGTTGCAATCCGAAGGCGGGTTACCCCAACCGGTATGTCGAGATACCGATTTTCACGCACCTCCCCCTGAGTGGGCGTCTCGGCACCGATCCGATGTCGCGGAATCATATCAATATATTGAGCTCCGATGTGCTCGTCGCCCTACCCGGCGCCGCCGGTACGGAGAGCGAGATGGCGCTCGCCGTGAGATACGGTACACCGGTCATCCTGTTCAGCGACAGAAGGGATGATGGCATGGAGGCGCCGCCGGATGTGCCGGTCACTGAAGATTTCGGGAACATAAAAGAATTCGTCCTGGCGGTCATCGAAAATAAATAACGACAAACAAACCGACGCGCACATGAAAAAGCGAGGGGGCGACGTCACACCCCCTCGCTCGTATGTAACCGCCGTGCCGGCCATCCGCGGGCCGTGTTTCATCAGTGCAGATCGTGACCCGTCAGGGGATGGATCTGTAGGTTTCCGCCGTCGACGTAACCGTAGACTTCATATATTACGTCGGAGAGGTTCGATGGACCGGCGTAAATCTTGATCCGGTAGAAGTCCGGGCAGTCGCACTTCTCGAATCCACCGCCGGGTTCTCCGTTGATGCCGAATCCCATCTCCGGGCAATACGCGTCCTCGACCTCAGCGGGCTTTCCCTTTCCCGGCTCACCGAGATCGTCGATGTTGACCTCGAACCAGTGGAGGCTCTCACCGATGATCACGTTTTCCAGCGCCGGCGTGAACTGCTTGATGCTCTTGAATACGCCGATACCGGCGAAATCGATCTGCTTGGACGGCGCTTCCCGGGCGGGATCGCAGTTCCCCGGATCGCTGCACGAGATCTCCATGATCGCCGTGCCCGCGGGTGCGCTCGATGTCCCACCGTGGAAAACGAAGCTGCCGAAAGGCCCTTTTTGCTGGTGGTGGGTCCACTCGCCGCTCGGCTGCGGCGGGAGGGCCGTCGAGGCGCCGGCCTGGCCGCCGAACTGGTACCGGTTTACCATGTTTCTGCTGCCGTCCAGTCCCTTGGCGAGCGTGCCGTCCCAGTTCCCCGTTTCATCGACGCCCCCGCCGGTAACGCGGCAGCCGAGTGGTTCCTCGACTTCTTCGATCGGGACCGCCAGCGCCGCCGCCAGCCAGGTCAACGACGCGGGAGCTCCGGTCAATACGCTGGCCGGATCCTTCTCGGACAGCGCCTGGACGGTCATCGACATCACACCTGCCGGGATCTCGATCGTGAGCGTCTCGGTATCCCACTGGGGGCCGTCGAAGTCCTGGAAGATGTCAATGAATCGTGTGACCGCACTCTCGATCGTTACCTCTATGACGTTCGGTCTGTTTGTCAAGGCACTTCCCGCGAACAGAATCAGGGTAGCATACCGCGTTTCCGTGGCCGATGCGAAGTAGAAGGTCTGCGGCTCGGTGGTATCGAGCGGAGGAGTGAACGTGTAGTACGCGCAGTCGTTCCCCTCCTTGATCCCGATCTCCGCGAGGCCCGATCCATCGTCATAGACGACCAATACGCCGACTCCGTTGTTCTGGTAGTCAGGGTTCATGTATGTGAAGTCCATGCCCTCTACGGTGAGCGTATTCAAGCCCGGATTGACGAGGCCGAGCGAGGTTATGTCGGCCCTCTGCGTCGAGCTCCACGCATTGCCGAAGAACTTCGTCGGCCCTCCGACCAGAGTGCCGGTCACCGCAAAGCCGTCGACGACGATCTCGCCGTCGGTTCCACTGCCGTTGTACTGACCTTCCCAGAAGAGCAGCACCTGCTTCACGTCTCCGGGGACGGTGATATTGATCTGGCCGGGCTGCGTGACTGCCGGATCTCCGACCAGCCCGACACCGGCCGCGACGATACCGGAGCCTTCCGCCACCGGGATCCCGATCTCACCGAGTGTTTCGGTGAACAGGGTGATCGAAGGCCGCAGTCGCATTTCGTTGAAGAGTGGTGTCGACTCCTCGGCCGGATTCTGAGTATTCGAACAGCCGAATATAGTCAGAACCAGCAATGTGGCCGCGAAATACAGTAAAAGCCGCTTCATACTTATACCTCCTTCCAGGGTATATAGAATTGAGAAGGGTTTTTAATAAAACAATCTTATCATATGGGCAATAATAATGCAACAAATTTCAATAGATACCGCTATGGTCTTTATACTTATGATTAAGAGAATGGTAGTTCTGTATGAGAGATTAAATGTTCCGGCATGTTTTGTTTGGTTTTCGCCTTTATTTTGTTTGGGTTTCGTCCTTATGAAGACATGATATATAATAACATACAATCATTTGCCCGAAAGGAGGGGGTGATATGCGCACGGTACTGAAAGCGGTCTTGATTGTCGCCATCGCGGCGGCGGGCGGCTGGGCTCTCGGTCAGGAAAAGAATGGGTCCTCCATCACCACGAAAGCGCTCGAGGCCGCGGAGAAGATCATCGGCCTCACATTCACTCCGGAGGAACGTGACTCGATGATCGACGATGCTTCGGACAACCTGGAAAGCTACATGAAGCTCCGGACGGTAGCGCTGGAGAACGGCGTGGCGCCGGCGCTGGACTTTGATCCATTGCCGGACGGATTGCCGTTCATGTCCGAGGGCGCTTTCGAAGGGGTCGACGTGGGGCCGCCCACGGATGTGTCGATTCCCGACGATATCGAGGGACTCGCGTTTCGCTCCATACGGGATCTGGCCGAGCTTATACGCACACGGAAGATCACCTCCACGGCACTTACGCGGATGTATCTCGACCGCTTGAAGCGGTACGGACCGCGGCTCGAGTGCGTGATCACCCTTACCGAGGAGCTGGCGCTCGAGCAGGCGAGGCGTGCCGATGAGGAAATCGCAGCGGGAACGTACCGCGGTTTACTGCACGGAATTCCATACGGCGCCAAGGACCTGCTGGCGGTGAAGGGATACAAGACCACGTGGGGTGCGATGCCGTACAAGGATCAGGTGATCGACACCGACGCGACGGTGATCCGGAAGCTCGAGGAGGCCGGTGCCGTCCTCGTCGCAAAACTCACGCTCGGCGCGCTTGCCTGGGGGGATGTATGGTACGGGGGCATGACGCGCAACCCGTGGAATCCCGAACGGGGATCGAGTGGCTCGTCCGCCGGTCCGGCCTCGGCGACTGCGGCGGGTCTCGTCGCCTTCGCGATCGGCACGGAGACGTGGGGCTCAATCGTATCCCCCTGCACGCGGTGCGGTGCGACGGGACTCAGGCCGACCTTCGGGCGCGTGAGCCGCGCGGGGGCGATGGCGCTCTCCTGGTCGATGGACAAGATCGGGCCGATCTGCCGCCGGGCGGAGGATTGCGCGATCGTGTTCGATGCGATCAGGGGGCCGGACGGCATCGATCGTACGGTTATGGATCTGCCGTTCTCGTACGATCACGAGATCGATCTTTCGGCGGTGCGGATCGGTTACGTGAAGGAACTGTTCGAAGAGGATTACCCCCAGCGGGAAACCGACGCGGCGACACTCGAGACACTTCGCACGCTGGGAGCCGAGCTGATACCGATCACGCTGCCCGCTTACCCGGTCGAAGCTCTCGCGTTCATCCTCAGCGCGGAGGCGTCCGCGGCCTTCGACGAGTTGACGCGCTCCGGAAGGGACGAACTGATGGTGCGCCAGATAAAGAACGCCTGGCCGAATGTATTCCGCTCCTCGCGTTTCATCCCCGCCGTCGAGTATATCCAGGCCAACCGGATTCGCTACCTGATCATGCAGGAGATGGAACAGCTCGATGTCGATGTCTACGTGGTGCCGTCGTTCGGCGGGAACAACCTGCTGCTCACCAATCTCACCGGGCATCCCTGCGTCGTCGTGCCGAACGGTTTCAACGATGAGGGAAGCCCCGTCAGCATCAGTTTCATCGGGAAGCTATTCGACGAGGGGACGCTCATCGCGGTGGCGCAGACCTACCAGGATGCGACGGATTTCGATGAGACGCATCCGCCGCTGTTCCGCTGACGTAAATACGGTTGCAATCGCGCTTCGAATGCACCACAATAATCGTCCCGTCCGTACGGACGGATGGGTGCATGACGGCGATGCACGTTTCCGGGTAAAAGGCAAGGAGAAGACAATGACAAAGCACGCGCGGCGTATTGCACTGACGGCGATCATCCTGCTCCTTTCGGTGGTACCCTTTGTATACGCGGGGGCGGAACGCCCTGCATGGATCAAGGGGGCCATGACGGCCCTCGAGACGGAGATCGTCGAGAAATACGGAGAAGGGCAGCGTGCTCTCCTCCAGCGCGGGATGCAGCAGGTGGCCGATTTCTGGCGTGATGGGGATGGCGGGAGGGAGGCGTTCGAAGAGTTCGTTCGCATGAACTTCGCCGAAGACGCGGAGATGCGCGATGCGATGTTCGTGCGTTTCGAGAACCTCCTCGAAGCCCTCGACGGGCACATGAACGCGATCGTGCTCGCGTTCCACCGGCAGGTCGATCTCGAAGACCTCGGCCCGTACTACCCGTTCGACGAGGTCTTTGCCGGATACGCGCCGGCCGCGCACATCACGGACGATTTCTTCGCGAACAAGCTGGTATTCGCCGTTCTCCTCAATTTCCCCCTGACCACGCTGGAGGAGCGCTTGATCGACGGGAAGAAGTGGACACGGCGGCAGTGGGCCGAGGCGCGCCTCGCACAGCGCTTCTCGAAGCGCATCCCCGCCGATGTGAACCTCGCCATCGCGCGCGCCTATGCCGATGCGGACAATTACATCGCCGGTTATAACATCTGGATGCACCACCTGCTGGATAACGAGGGACGGCGGCTCTTCCCGCCGAAGCTCCGCCTCCTCTCGCACTGGAATCTCCGCGACGAGTTGAAGGCGAACTATGCGGACCGCGAGCACGGAATGGATAAACAACGTATGATCGTGAAGGTCATGGAGCGCATCGTCGACCAGACGATCCCCGCCGTTGCCGTCGACAATCCGCTCGCCGACTGGAATCCCTACACAAACGAGGTTACGCCGGCGGCCGTGACAGATTCCGATATTCAGGCGCCGGCGGATATGAAGGTCACGAACGCACCGGAGCCGGACACCCGCTACCGCATGTTGCTCAATACGTTCCTCGCCGCGCGAATGGTCGATCCGTACTCACCGTCCGCGCCGACACACATCGCGAGACGGTTCGACGAGGACCGGGAGATACCGGAGGAACAGGTGGAGGAGATGTTCGTGCAGATCGTTTCCTCACCACTCGTGTCGAGGGTGGCGAAACTCATCGAGGCTCGACTCGGCCGGCCGCTCGAACCATTCGATATCTGGTACAATGGATTCCGGACCACCGGCGCGTACGGGCCGGATGAACTCGACGAAATAGTATCGAAACGATACCCGACTCCCGACGCATACCGTAATGACATGCCGAGAATGCTCGAGAAACTTGGTTTCACGAAAGAGCGGGCGGCATTCCTCGCGGGCAACATACTCGTCGAGCCGGCCCGCGGGTCGGGTCACGCATGGGGAGGCGAGATGCGCGGGCAGAAGGCACGTCTGCGCACGCGCGTCGGGGCGGGCGGGATGGATTACAAGGGATTCAACATCGCCGTCCACGAGATGGGGCACAACGTGGAGCAGGTGATATCGCTCGACGACATCGATTACACGCTCCTCAGGGGCGTGCCGAACACGGCCTTCACCGAGGCGTTCGCCTATGTCTTCCAGGAGCAGGATCTGATGCTTCTCGACCTCGATATCCCGGTGGACAAGACCGATGAAGCGATCAAGGCGCTCCACGATTTCTGGATGATGTACGAGATCACCGGTGTATCGCTGGTCGACATGAAGATCTGGCACTGGATGTACGATCATCCCGACGCCACCCCCGCGGAGCTGAGGACGGCGGTGATGGAGATCGCGCGGGATGTTTGGAACAGCTATTACGCTCCCGTGTTCGGAGAGAAAGACGTCACGCTCTTCGCGATCTACTCGCACATCATTCACTCGCAGCTCTATCTGCCCGATTACGCGCTGGGCCACCTGATACTCGTGCAGGTGCGTGAGCAGATGACAAAGGCGGGAAACATAGGCGGTGAGTTCGAGCGGATGGCGAGAGCGGGCAACGTCGCCCCGGATCTCTGGATGGAGAATGCGACCGGCGAACCGGTCGGGGCGGAGGCGATGCTCGAGGCGACCGGGCGCGCGCTCGATACGCTCAAGGAGTGACGGCGCGCACGACCCACGCGGTGCGCCGAGCACATAACGCAGAAAGGCTGCCATGCCACCGACGCAAGATGCGATCGACCTTCTGAAAAAGAAGCTGCATCTCGAAACGCCGATCATCGCCGTCTACGACTGCCCGCCGGATACGACGTTCGAGCCGGTCATCAGGGCCACGGGGCGGGCATGCTGCTTTGCCTACTACAAGGGATGGATGGAGGGAAAAACGCTCGTGATCGAGCACGGTGCGGGTGATTTTGCGAATCCGCAAAGCGGCTGCCCCGGTGCACAACGGGCATTCGGATTCGAGAGAAAATACCCTCCGTACATGGCGCATTTTCTCACCGACGGCGAGGGTGCCCCGGTGGGAGAGGGGCTGAAGGCGAGCGCGGAGCTCGCACAGGAGTTTCTCGACAGGGCGGAGCCGCCGGCCCCCACGGGCGATACGATTCTCATCGGACCGCTGCGCATCGAACGGTGGGACGAGGTGCGAAGCGTGACATTTTTCGCCGATCCGGACCGCCTCTCGGCCCTCATGACGCTCGCATCGTACTGGTCGTCCGATCCCGACTTCATCCATGCGCCCTTCTCGTCCGGCTGCGGACTCATGTTGCGGGAGCTGGAGAACCAGAAGCGCGAGCGCGCGGTGCTCGGGTGCACCGACATCGCGATGCGTAAATACGTTCCCCCCGGGATACTCTGCCTGACCGTCTCCCCGGGTCACTTCGAGCGGATGGTGAATGTTCCCGATGGTGCGTTCCTCGACAGGGAGTGGTGGAACGAGTTGATAAGGAGCCGCGGTATAACGAAGCGCCCGTGAAACGGAGCTCGCGCAACGCGGCGCGCATTTTCAATAAGGCCATAAAAAAGCGCCCCCCCGGGGGGGGCGCTTCGCGCATGTGACGCAACACCTGTTCCGGGTGATCAACCCGCCTGCTTCCGGTACTCCGCCAGAACCGAGAGAACGGTATCGATGTCGTGCTCCGTGTGGTTCCCGTTCACCTGGAAGCGGATCGTCTGGTCCCCCTTCGGAACGACGGGGTAGTTGAGGCCGGTTGCCAGGATGCCGTTCTCGAACAGGAACTTCACGATATCCGTCGTCTTCTGCGTGTCCCTGACCATGAGCGGAACGATCGGATGCGGGCTCTCGATTATCTCGAATCCGAGTTCCTTCAGCCCGTTCTCGAACCGTTTTGTCAGTTTCCCGACGTGCTTCAGCCGCTCGCGGCCGGCCTCGCTGTCGGCGAATTTGATCACCTTGAGGGCCGCGGCCGCCTCGCCGACGGTTATCGGGTTGGAATAGATGTAGGTGACGGCCTTCTCCCGCAGGTAGCGGGTGACGGATTCGCTTGCCGTCACGTACCCGCCGTTCACACCGAAGGCCTTGCCGAGCGTTCCGACCAGCACGTCGACGCCGTCGGCCTTCGTAATCTCCTCCGTTCCCCGTCCGGTCTCGCCGTACGCGCCGATGCCGTGGGAATCATCGACCATCACCACGATGTTCTCGGGAAATTCCTTGTCATACTTCTTCGAGAGATCCGAAATGACGTCGAGGGGTGCGTAATCACCCCGCATGCTGAAGATGCCGTCGGTAACGATGACGATCCGCTTCGCCTTCCCGATCGAGTCCTTGATGTGCTGTTCCAGCTCCTCCATGTTGTTGTGCTTGTAGATCTTCTTGTCGGCGGGGCGGGAGAGCCTGATCGCCATGATGATGCAGTTGTGATTCAGCTCGTCGCTGATGATGATTGTGTCCTTCGTGGTGAGGGCCGCGAAGGCGCCGATCGTCGTGGCGTAGGCGGCGCTGTAGATCATCGCATCCTCGCGGTTGTGAAACGCGGCGAGTCTCTTCTCCAGATTCCGGTGCGCTTCGTACGTTCCGTTGATGAAACGAACGGCCCCCGGGCCGACGCCGAATTCGCGCGATGCAGCCTCCTCGGCCTTTATGATGTCGTCCTCAAGGGACATGCCGAGGTAGGAGTTGGAGTTCATTCGCAGGAATTCCTTATCACCGTGTCCTTTCAGAAGATAGCGCGGACCCTTCTTGCCCGCCGGTTTCTTGACGCCGACGAAAATCGCTTCTTTGCCTTTCGCCGTGCCTTTCTTTTTCAGTTCATCGACTTCGGCGTCGAGGGCTTTGTTCAGTTTATCCAATCCCATCGTATTCTCCTCCTCTTACGTGATAAGTTTTGGCGTCAATGTCTCGATCATGTCCTTCGTCATGGTCGGCAGGTCGTACGCGGGTTCCCAGCCCCATTCCTCGCGGGCGCAAGAATCATCCATCACATTGGGCCAGGATTCGGCGATCGACTGCCGGACCGGATCCACATCGTAATCCATGCTGAATTCCGGTATGTGCTTCTTGATCTCCGCGGTGATTATCTCGGGATCGAAGCTCATCGCCGTCACGTTGAAGGCGTTCCGGTGTTTCAGTGCGGCGGGATCCGCCTCCATGAGATCGATGCACGCCTTTATGGCGTCCGGCATGTACATCATGTCGAGGAAGGTGCCCTTCTTGATGTAGCAGGTGTACTTCTTGTTCTTGATAGCCTCGTAGAAGATTTCAACGGCGTAGTCGGTCGTGCCGCCGCCCGGCAGGGTGACGTTCGAGATGATGCCCGGGTACCGGACGCCGCGCGTATCGACGCCGAAGCGTTTGTGGTAGTAGTCACAGAGCAGCTCGCCGGACACCTTCGTGACCCCGTACATCGTGTTGGGGCGCTGGATCGTGTCCTGCGGTGTGTTGTCCAGCGGGGTGCTGAGGCCGAACGCGCCGATCGAGCTCGGCGTGAAGACGGTGCATTTATTTTCCCTGGATACCTCGAGTACATTGTACAGACCGTTGATATTCACATCCCAGGCCAGTGCCGGTTTGGCCTCGGCCACGGCCGACAGGATCGCCGCCAGATGAATGATGGTGTCGGTCTTGTATTTCTTTACCACGCGTTCGATCGCCTTGATATCGGTGCAGTTGACGGTTTCAATCGGCCCGGAATCGCGCACCTCGGGTCCGGGCTGCGTGCGGTTGATGCCTGCGACGACGTTGTCGTTTCCGTAGCGTTTTCTGAGGGCCATGGTGAGCTCCGAACCGATCTGTCCCGCAGCACCCGTCACCAAGATTTTCTTCATACGTGTTCTCCTCCCTATTCCAGATAAAAGAAAAATTATAAATAAACTGGGAAAAATGTCAAAAGAAAAGAGTGCGGGAATCACATGACAGAGACGATCCGGCGAGGTATCTTACGCCTTTCAACGGCCGATGCATTCGCGTATACTGCGTATCGTGACCGTTCATGCGGGGCGGTGTTGAACGCCCCTTCGATCGAGTTCGGACAGGAGGGGGAATCATGGTCGAATCGACACCGGCGATCGATGCTGCACGGGAATCCGGGCGTATCACGGAATTCATATCGCGGTTCGTCGAGAGCCGGGGCGTCTCGGGGATCGCGCTCGGTCTGAGCGGCGGTCTTGATTCGTCGGTTGTCGCGGCACTCTGCGTTCGAGCGCTCGGAGCGAAGGGTGTGTACGCGCTCCTTCTTCCCGAGCGGGACAGCTCGCCGGAGAGTGTCCGGGATGCGAGCGCGCTCGCAGAGCAGCTCGGTATCGAGTATCGCGTGCAGGATCTCACGGCGGCCCTTGCCGAGCTGGGATGTTACGAGAGCGCGGCGAGCGATGTCGCCAGGCTCGGCGGTGGGACGAGGGCGGCGGTGCGAATGTTCCCGGGACTAGCACGGAAGGGGTATCTCGCGAATGTCACCGGCGGCGGCGGAAAGCATTTCCATCGGTTCCTCGCGTTCCACCGAATCAAGCATCGCCTGCGGATGGTCTCCGTCTATCGCGCAGCGGAGGAGCGGAATCTCGTCGTCGCGAGCTGTGCAAACAGAACCGAGCACGAGACCGGTTTTTTCGTACGGTACGGGGATGATGCCGGTGATTGTGCCCCGATCAAGCACCTTTACAAGACGCATGTTTTCGCGGTCGGACGGTATCTCGAGCTGCCGGCATCCATCCTCGAGAAGCAGCCGAGTCCCGATCTCTTCTCCGGCATGAAAGACGAGGAGATCATGGGGATCACCTACGAAACGCTTGATTCCATTCTGTGGGGGTTTTCGGCGGGTCTCGGTACGGAGGAAATCACGGGAAGATTCGGGATCGATGCAACATCGGTCGAATACGTCATCGAGATGAAGCGTCTCTCGGAGAGAATGCGTGAGGCGCCGGCATCACTCGTTTCAAAATAGCTTGACAGCACATCACATTAAAACATATTAGTTTTCGAGCCGGTGCAGAACACGCGTGCAGCACCGAAAACGACCGCTTTGCTGGACGGGAGGTTACCATGAGCGAGCAGGTCCTGTCTCTCGTGACGAGAATCGTTCCCTGGCTTGGCATCCTCGGTATTGCCATGGCCGTCATCACCTATTTTCAGGTGAAGCGCAAGCCCGAGGGGAACGAACTGATGCAAAAGATCGCGGAGAAGATACATCACGGCGCCTTCGTATTTCTCAAGCGGGAGTACCAGATAATCGCCATCTTCGTCATGGTCCTGTTTCTGGTGCTGACCTTCATACCGGCGCTCGGTCTGTACACGGCCATCGCATTTCTGAGCGGGGCGATCTGCTCCATGTCGGCCGGCCTCCTCGGCATGGAGGCGGCGACGCGCAGCAGCGTTCGCGCATGCCAGGGCGCCAAGGACGGAGGCATTCCGGTCGCCCTCTCGATCGCCTTCAGCGGCGGTTCGGTGATGGGCCTCACCGTCGCGGCGCTCGGTGTCATCGGACTCGGATTTTACTTTTTCTTCACCAAGGATCCACGAATCATCAACGGATTCGCGATGGGAGCCAGCTCGATCGCGCTGTTCGCGCGTGTCGGTGGCGGCGTTTACACGAAGAGCGCCGATGTCGGCGCCGATCTCGTCGGCAAGATCGAGGCCGGCATACCGGAGGACGACCCGCGGAATCCCGGTGTCATAGCGGACAACGTCGGCGACAATGTCGGCGATACGGCGGGCATGGGAGCCGATCTCTTCGAGAGCTACGTGGGGAGCGTCGTTGCGGCGATGGCGATCGGCGCGGTGATGGCGACGCCGATCAGGTGGATGTCGCTGCCGCTCGTATTGATCGGTATCGGTTTGATTGCATCGATCCTCGGCATTTTCTCCATCGGTGCGCTCAAGAAGATCGGGCCCCAGGCGGCGCTGCGGTACAGCACGTATGTGAGCGTCGCATTGTTCATCGCCGGCGCCTACTTCGCCGTGACACGCATCGTGGGGAGCGTCAATCCGTTCTGGTCGGTTCTCGCGGGTATCTTCGCGGGCATTCTGATCGGCCTCGAGAGCGAGTACTACACGTCGGGCAAACCGGTGCAGGTGGTCGCCAAGGCCAGCGAGACGGGTCCCGCCACGACGATCATCACCGGCCTCGCCGTCGGATTCGAGAGCACGATACTGCCGATTCTCACGATCGCCGCGGCGATATTCGTCGCGTTCCGCTTCGGCGGTCTCTACGGGATCGCGATGGCGGCGGTCGGTATGCTCTCAACCATCGGCGTCGTCATGTCCACCGACTCGTACGGTCCGATCGCCGACAACGCGGGGGGAATCGCCGAGATGTCGGGCGCGGGTCCCGAGATCCGCAGGATCACGGACCGGCTCGATTCGATCGGAAACACGACCGCGGCGGTCGGCAAGGGATTCGCGATCGGATCGGCGGCCCTCACGGCATTGGCCCTCTTCAGCGCCTACCAGAAGACCGTCGGGCTCGAATCGATCAACCTCTCCGACTCGACGACCGTGATCGGTCTCTTCATCGGTGCCATGATGCCGTTCCTGATCGCTTCACTCACCATACGGGGCGTGGGACGGGCCGCCAACCAGATGGTGCACGAGATACGCCGCCAGTTCCGCGAGATCACAGGCCTCATGGAGGGTACGGCCGAACCCGACACGGGCCGGTGCATCGACATCGTGACGAAATCGGCCCTCAGGGAGATGATGCTCCCGGGTATTCTCGCCGTGATCGCGCCCATTGTCGTCGGTATCGTGCTCGGCGCCGAGGCGCTCGGTGGGTTTCTCGCCGGCGCAACGGTGGTGGGTGTCCTGATGGGCATCTTCATGGCCAATGTCGGCGGCACGTGGGACAACAGCAAGAAATGGATCGAGGAAGGAAACCTCGGCGGCAAGGGAACACCGGTGCATGCGGCGGCGGTCGTGGGTGATACGGTCGGCGATCCGCTGAAGGATACGTCCGGGCCGAGCATGAACATCCTGATAAAGCTGATGTCGGTGGTCGCGCTGGTGTTCGCGCCGCTCTTCATGGGATGAGAGGCCGGTCTGCGGAGGATCCGGCGCTTCGATGCTCCGGGGGCGCCTGCGGCCGGGTCGTGCGCTCGTGACGGTGGAGGGTGGCCGGGCCGCGGTCGTCGAATCTTCCCGGACGCTCAAAATTCACTTGAAGATCCGTGCATTTGGTAATATCATTACTAAAATTGTCAGTTAATTCTTAACTGGAGGTATCGGTAATGCGCAAGTCCATAGTGATGCTCACCCTCGCACTGCTCGCACTGTCGTTCACGCTTGCCGCCGCCGGGGAGAAGGAAACGGTCTTGTGCCCGGTGTGCGGGTACATGTTCGAGAAATCGATGGCGTCGAGCGCCGAGCACGAGGGGACGGTGTACTATTTCTGCGAACCCGGCTGCAAGGCGTATTTCCTGGCGAACCCCGGAGTGGTGACCTCGGGAAAGACGTACGATGCGGTGTGCGGAATGGAGATCGATAAGGCGAAGGCCATCCGGGCCGAGCACGAGGGCCGCGAGATCCATTTCTGTTCCGACGCTTGCAAGGAGAAGTATTTCGCTGATCCCGCCGCCTACGAGATCAACTACGATGTGGTGGGGCAGGAGGTTCGGCCCGTACGCGAGATGACGCACAAGACGGAGTACGAGGGAAGAACCTATCAATTCGTGAGCGAGGAGAACAAGAAGAAGTTCGCCGCGAATCCCGACGCGTACCTCTACGCCGAGTGCCCGATTTCCGGAAAAGTGCAACTTCGCAAGGATTGGCCGTTCAAGATGGAGCACAACGGGACCACCTACTACTTCCGCAGCGAGGCCTGCATGAATCAGTTCAGGGAGGATCCCGAGAGCGTTCTGAAGTACCGAAAAGAGGGAACCTACGCCGGCTGCAAGCACGAGGGGAGCGAGGGCTGCATGAGCGGCGCCAAGGAATGTCCCCACGCGAAAAAGATGGGAGGCTGTCCCCGGGTCAAGGAGCAGAAGGAATGCCCCCATTCAAAGGAGCAGAAGGAGACCGGCAAGAAGGGTACCACCCCGGGGTGCTGCGGCGACCCGGGCTCCGATCGCTGTTATTGATTCTGATGGAGTAACGCGTGCGCCCGAAGAAATCGGGCCGCGCCGGTAGACAATATCGATCCCCGGCTTCCCGTGGCCGGGGATTTTGCTTTTTGACAACGGGCACAGGCTGTTCTATGATACCGGCAGCGGACCTGCCGGCGCGCCCGGCGGTCCTTCTACCGGTTTCATTCAACCGCGAGGAGAGAGATGGCCCTGACCGTCGGTATCATCGGCCTTCCCAATGTCGGCAAATCGACGCTCCTCAACGCACTTGCGCAGGCCGGGGCCGAGGCGTCGAATTATCCCTTCTGTACGATTGAGCGGAACTGCGGCGGCGTCGCCGTCCCCGACGAGCGGCTCCGGCGGCTTGCGGAGATACTGCATCCCGACGAGGTCATTCCGACGACGGTGACATTCATCGATATCGCGGGACTCGTGAAGGGCGCAAGCAGGGGGGAGGGATTGGGGAACAAATTTCTCCATCATGTGCGGGAAGCGAATGTCCTGGCCCACGTGCTCCGCTGCTTCGAAAGCCAGGATGTCAGCCACGTGCACGGCGTGATCAATCCGCTGCAGGACCTCGAGGTCGTCGAAACGGAGCTTATCCTTGCGGATCTGGAACGTGTCGAGAAATGGATCGAACAGGAAAAACTGAGCGCCAAGGCGAAACCGAAGGGCGAGCGGGCGGAACTCACGTTTCTCGAAACGGTGCGGGAGCGCCTCTCACGGGGAGAGTGCGTACGCCTCGAAGAGACGGGCGAGCGGGACCTCGCGTTGTTCGATGAGCTGAACCTCCTCACATCGAAGCCGCGGCTCTACGTTCTGAATACGGGTGAGGCGGATCCGCGTGGGACGGGGGCGATCTGCCGCTCCGTCGCCGATGCGGTTGGCGAGGACGACATATTCGTCGTTTCAGCAAAAATCGAGGAGGAAATTGCCGCCATCCCGGAGGACGAACGGGAAGAATTCATGCAGGCGCTCGGTATCGACGAGGATGCGAAGAAACGGTTCATCGAGAAATGTCACGGGCTCCTCGGCCTCATCCGTTACTACACGACCGCGCACGGCAAACTCCAAGCATGGTCGATCGCGGACGGCACCACGGCACCGCGCGCGGCGGGAAAGATCCACACCGATATGGAGCGCGGTTTCATCCGGGCCGAGGTCATGAGTTACGAAGACATCGTCTCGTTCGAATCGAAATCCGCCGTGCAGCATCACGGGCAGCTGAGAACCGAGGGGCACGACTACGTGATCAGGGACGGCGACGTTGTCGAATTCCATTTCAACCGTTGAATGGCAAGGGGCAGGCCGCGATTGCATCCGGGGGAGCACCGATGCGGGAACGTGGGCACGACACGATCGACCATACCGCCGACATGGGTATCCGCGGATGGGGCGCCGGCATTCCGGAGGCGTTCGAGGAAGCGGCCCGCGCGATGTTCGAGCTCGCGGCGGAACTCGACGGGCTGGCCGCGGACCGTGAGGTGTCCGTTTCGTGCGAGGGGACTGATGCGGAGGAGCTCCTCGTCGAGTTTCTCAACACCCTCCTCACGAGGGCGGATCTCGAGGATCTCGTGTTTGTCCGCGTTTCGATCGATCGTCTCGGGAAGGACGGGGGTTCATGGCGGCTCGGCGCGCGGGTTATGGGAGCGCCGCGCGAAAGGGCCGCCGGCAGGTTGCTCACCGAGGTCAAGGCGGCCACCTATTACGGCGCATCGGTCCGTATGAGCGGGGAGGGTCTATGGGAGGCGCGGTGCGTCGTCGATCTCTGACGCTCGGTGGGAGGGCTCTCCGCCGCATGCGTTCAGCGGGTGCTCACGTGGTGAGGATGGAAGAGGTAACGATATGAATACGGTGAAGGTTCGCAAGGTGCACGACTATCTCTGGGAGATACCCAGGGAGAACGGTATGCACGTGCCCGGGAGAATCTATGCCGATGAACGGTCGATGCAGCATCTGATGGCCGAGAGCAGGAGCAAGGAGTGGGATGCGCTCCTCCAGGTCAGGAATGTGGCCTGCCTGCCGGGGATCCAGCGGGCATCACTCGCCATGGCCGATATACATCCGGGGTACGGATTCCCCATCGGCGGTGTCGGCGCCTTCGATGTCGAGACGGGCGTCGTGACGATCGCCGGCGTCGGGTTCGACATCAACTGTGGGGTCCGCACGATGACCGTCGACATCCCGCTCGCCGAGATCAAGCGCAACCGGGAACGGCTCGCCGATGCGATTTTCCGCACGGTACCGGCGGGACTCGGCTCCACCGGATCGCTGAAGCTTTCCAGGAAAGAGATCGACAAGGTTCTTACGAGCGGCGCGCGGTACGTGTTGGAGCGTGGATACGGCCTCGCCGCCGATCTCGATTTCGTCGAGGAGAACGGGTGCGTGCCGGGAGCTGATCCGTCCTGCGTCAGCGAGCACGCCAAGGAGCGGCAGTTCAAGCAGGTCGGCACCCTCGGCTCGGGGAACCACTATCTCGAGGTCCAGTACGTCGACACGATATTCGATCAACACGCGGCGAGGGTCTTCGGGCTCATGGAGAACTCGGTCGTCGTCAGTATCCACACGGGAAGCCGTGCGCTCGGCCACCAGATCGGAACGGATTACCAGAAGGTCCTGCGGCGCGCCAGCGAGAAGTACCGCATACCGATCCTCGAGGCGGAGCTCGTCGGCGCCCCGATCACGAGTCCCGAGGGCAAGCAATACATCGCAGCCGTCAAGGCCGGGATCAACTGCGCCTTCGCGAACCGCCAGGTGATCGGCGAACTCGTGCGGAGGGCGTTCAAGGAGACGTTCGGAATCGACGATACCATGATCCGCACCCTTTACGAGGTGGGTCACAACAACCTGAAGTTCGAACGTCACACGGTGGATGGAAAGGACAGGGAGCTGCTTGTACACCGCAAGGGAGCGACACGGGCGTTCGGCCCGGGCCGTCCCGAGGTACCGGAACCGTACCGTTCGGTCGGACATCCGGTCCTCGTGGGCGGCACGATGGGAACGTCGTCGTTCATCCTCGTCGGTACTGAGCGGGGGATGGAGGAGACATTCGGCAGCGCGGTTCACGGGGCCGGGCGCCTGAAGTCGAGAAAACAGGCAATGCGGGAATATCGGGGCGAACGGATCATCGGGGATCTCGGGAGCGCTGGTATCGTCGTGAGGGTGCACAGCACGCGTGGCGCGGCCGAGGAAGCCCCCGGCGCTTACAAGGATGTCGAACAGGTGGTATCCATCATGGAGGGTGCGGGGGTCAGCCGGCGCGTCGTACGGTTGAAACCGATCGTGTGCGTGAAGGGGTGAAGCGGCGGTCCGTCCTCAAACCGCCCTCTTCTCTTCCGAATCGGATTTCTTCCACTCCTTATCCCAGGCGGGATCAGCGTATTCCCGGTACTCGGCGGCGTAGCGGTCCAAATCCCCGGCGAAGCTCGAGATGACCTCCTCGGCCCCCTCGCACGTCGGGTGCGCGTCAAACTCCTTCACGACCTCCCTCAATACACCGGGTTGATCGATGATCATGCAGGGGGTAAGGAGGTTCTCGCGGTACGGTTGCCGGGCGCGGATGCCGCGCATGAAGGGGGATTTCAGGATCTCCCGCAGTGATTTCTCTTTTATGTTGTCGACGGCGAAATGGCAGAAAACGCACGGCTCGACATCACCGGTCGCCGTGACATGAAGGTATTCCCGGCCGCCCGCGATGCAGCCGTGGACGTACGGACCGTCGTTCCAGAAGTCTCCGATGAATACGGGGCGGGAGTTTCGCAGCTCTTCGACGCGCTGCCTGAGCCAGTCCCGCTGCCGCGGAGAGGGCATGAGATCCATCGACGGCTTCCGGCCGATCGGAATGTACTGGAAATACCAGATCACCCGGACGCCCTTCTCGAGCAGCCAGTCGACGAATTCACAGCTTGCGATTCGCTCTATATTGTGCCGGGTTTCGGTCAACGAGGCGCCGAATATCACGCGGCGTTCCCTCAGCAGGTCCATGGCACGCATCACCTTGTCGTACGTACCCTTTCCGCGGCGTGCGTCGGTATCATCCTGGAATCCCTCGAGACTGATCAGCGGAATGACATTTCCCAGCTTCTCGAGCCGGTCGGCGACCTTCTCGTTGATCAGTGTGCCGTTGGTGTATGGATGGAAGTACATATCGCTGTGCTTTTCCCATATGTCGAAGATATCGTCGCGCAGGAACACCTCGCCGCCGCTCATCACGTTTAAGTACATGCCGAGTTCCTTGCACTCGGTCAACACGCGGTCGATGATCTCGAAGGGGAGGTCCTCCTTCAGTTCGTATTCGCTGGCGTAGCACCCCGTACACCTGAGGTTGCACCGCATCGTCGGGCTGATAACGATGAACTGCGGCGGTTGAAACCCTTCCGTCTCGAGGAAGGTCTTGCGCTTGTCGATGCCCGTGAGGAACGCATTTATGAAGAGGTTCTTGATGAGTTTGTTCCGGCAGTTGGGGGACATGTCGTTGAGGATTTCCTTGATGAGGATCGCAGAGGTGTGCCCCTCCTCGAACATCTTCCGCAGATTCACGGCGCTTTGCTTGTACTCCGGATCATTGGTGATCTTTTCCCCGAGTGTAATCATGCGTATGACGTTTTTGGTCGAGAAATTTGGTAAAAGCGACATGATCTCGGTGATCATTTTCTCCTTCGAGAAGCTTATCGCTTTTTCCATAAACCCCATCTGAGCCGACCTCCTATCAGAGACTCATCACGCATTCACCGCTCGGATTCTTTATCCAGCGGCTCCCATTCCGCAGTGCTTTCGAATCTAATACGACATTTTCCCTTCGCTATCCATCGATTTTCGTGGTTGTAGCTCCATCCGAGATACTCGGAGTTACCGCCCCCTTCGGTTGTGACGAGGAATCTGTTCGAGATGCCGCCGAAGGCCGCGGCCTGTTCGGCCGGAAGGGACCGGTCGCCGGCATTGGCATCGACGGGGACCCATCCGTAGCCGGGCAGGTAGATCTCGTTCCACCGGTGGAAGACGTCGTCGTAGCTCGCATCATCGCCCCGGACGACGAGCGAGCCGACGTAGCGTGCCGGGACACCTGCCGCGCGGCAGAGGGCGATGTAGCTGAAGGAATACTCCGAGCACGATCCATTGCCCCGCTGGAGCACCGTCGGTGCCGTGTTCCAGCCGCCGACCATTTCGTATTCCATGTTGGCGATGAGGTGCTGGAACAGCTTTCGCGCCCTCCAGTACAGGTTCGGCTCGTCTCCGACGACGCTGCCGACCAGCTCCTGTATGTAGGGGTGCGAGATATCGTACTTCATGTCGTCAGCGAGGTAGCGATCCCGAATCTCGGAGGGGATTTCATCCCCCACATCCTCGGGGTAGATAAAATATCTGATCGCCGACGTTTCGAGTTCGACCCGCATGGTCACCTCCGCCGACCCGGCAGGCTCGAGGTCCTCGTAGTGGAAAACGGCGATCTTTTGATCCCAGCGATCCGCCGTGAATCGCGCCGGATCGGGTATAAAGAGCACGTCGTTCAGTATCTTTTGATTGGGCCTATCGGAGGGCACCGCGTAGAAGATATCGAGTGACTCGACCGTTCCGGAGCCGAGCACATCCGCTTCCGTCGTGAAAACGATCACCGCGTACCGCGGATCACTGGTCCGGTGGGTTTCACCGTCCTTCACCACGATCTCGAATACCGCATCGTCCTGGTAGTCCGTATTGAGGAGGCGGCCGTCGCGCCACGTCAGTCCCCAGCTGAACGGCCCGGGAGCATCCAGGGTGATGACGACATCACCGCTCTCGGGATGGATCATGTAGATTTCGTCCCGCAAACGATCGGCGCACCAGAGATAGCCGCCGCCGAACGTGATACCCCGCGGATCCGTGGCGGGGGCCGGGAAAGAGACGATCGTCGTTCCGTCGCCGGGATCGATCTTCGAGATCTGATCGCTGCTATTGTCGCTGATCCAGAGAAACGTTCCATCCCAGGCGATGCCCATCGGGCTCGGCGTGGGGGATTCGAGCGATCTGACCGTGCGCCCCGTCCGGACGTCGGTGGCGTATACCATCCTATCAGCCGGGTCGGTGCTCCAGAGCAGTTCGCCGTCCCATGCGAGGCCGGAGGGGAAATATCCCGGCGAAGCAATAGAATCGGTTGCCGATCCGTTCTCTAGGTCGATGCGGTAGATGTTGTCCGTCGAGCGATCGGCCACCCAGAGATAGCGTCCGTCCCAGGCCGCACCGGTCGGGTGGTTGAACGGGAGGGGTGTTTTTTTCGACACGTCACCGGGGGCGGCGAACGCATTGGAACAGAACAACGAGATGATGAGTGCCACTCGTAGCGCCCGTCTTGGCATCATCAGGCAACCCTCCCCATCGTTATCGGTACGCTCCACTCGTGTAACTACGCGATGTTTATAGATATTTGCATCTATTGTAAAAAAATTGCCTATAAAAGGTCAATATTTTTTAAAAGAAATAGCAGTTTCCCGTACACGCGGCCGTGCTGAGGAATACTCCGGCACCAAGCCTGCTCCCGCTCGCCCCGGCGCGTTATCGGTGTCTTGTGCAACTTCTTTGTTTACAGAACAGCAGCGCATTGATAGAGTATCCGCACCGGTAGGCACTGCCGGAAGGAGCGATACGCCCCCGGGCGGTATGGTAACGGCAAACAGATGTTCAAGCACGGAATATCCTACCTCGTTCTGCTGACGGCAGCCGCTGTTCTCCCTGCCGTATTTCCTGTACATGTCACTGCAAAAGAGGGTGTTACGCGGGATCATGCGCCGTGCGCTTTTGCGCGCTCCGGCATGGTTGTGACGGCATGCCCCCATGCATCGGTGGTGGGGAGATCGATTCTCGAGAAAGGTGGAAATGCCATCGACGCCGCGGTAGCAGTGGGATTCGCGCTCGCGGTGACCTTTCCCGCCGCCGGGAATATCGGTGGTGGGGGATTCATGCTCGTGCGTACGAGCTCCGGTGAGAATTGCTGCATAGATTTTCGGGAGCAGGCCCCGGGTGCGGCACACGGGGATATGTACCTCGATGAGCGCGGGGAGGTGGTTCCCGGGCTCAGCACGCTCGGCCACGGTGCGGCCGGCGTTCCCGGAACGGTGGCGGGCCTGTATCGTGCGCACCAACTGTACGGGAGCATGCCGTGGCGCGAGCTGATTGCACCCGCCATCATTCTCGCGCGGGAGGGATTTGCCGTCGATCGAAAGCTCGCCGCATCTCTCGAACGCCTCCAGCAGTACCACGACCGATTTCCCGCGCTCGGTGTATTCATGGCGGCCGGCGGTACCTCCCTTCAGGCGGGCGATACCCTGCGCCAGCCGGACCTTGCCCGGACCCTCGGCCGGATCGCCGAAGAGGGGCCGGGCGATTTCTACGGGGGGGAGACGGCGGATCTCATAGTCCGCGAAATGAGTGCGGGCAATGGGCTGATCACGCACCAAGACCTCGCATCCTACCGTGTCGTGCTGCGGGAACCGGTCGCCGGCTCGTACCGGGGATGCGAGATCATATCGGCGCCGCCGCCGAGCTCCGGCGGTGCGGTACTTCTCCAGATCCTCAACATACTCGAGGGATTCCCTGTTCATGACCTTGTATTCCACTCGGAACGGCACATCCACTTCATGGCCGAGGCGGAGAAACGGGCATATGCAGACCGCGCCCGGTACATGGGTGATCCGGACTTTATTGATATTCCTGTGTCTGATTTAATATCAAAGGAATATGCCGATTATGCAAGAACAACCATCGGGGATCTGGCAACACCCGCCGCACGCCTCGGCGGTGGCGGGCTCGAGCGGTTCGAACACGGGGAAACCACGCACTACTCGATACTGGACCGGTTCGGAAACGCCGTGGCGACAACAACAACCCTGAATGGTTCGTTTGGAAGCAAGGTCGTCGTGCAGGGTGGGGGATTTCTCATGAACAACGAGATGGATGATTTTTCGATCAAGCCCGGTGTTCCGAATATGTACGAACTCACGGGAGGACGGGCAAACGCGATCGAGCCGGGCAAGAGGATGCTCAGCTCGATGACGCCGACGGTCGTGCTGAAGGAGGGGACCGTTTTTCTCATTCTGGGAACACCGGGCGGGTCGACGATCATCACAACTGTTGCGCAAGTTATTATCAATATTGTAGATTTTGGGATGCATCCTGAGGATGCGGTCGGCGCGCCGCGATTTCACCACCAGTGGCTCCCCGATCGCATCGACTACGAACCGGGAGCGTTCGCGGAACGGCTGGTTGAGCGGCTCGGGGGCCGGGGCCATGAATGTGAGGAGAGGACTGGCTTTATTGGCGATTTACAGCTTATATTGGTAAATGATACCGGCATGTGCGGTGTCGCCGATCC
>DATKWS010000136.1:0-4168 GCA_035529435.1 Patescibacteria group bacterium | reverse complement strand
CCGTTCTCCGCTACGACAAGCGGACCAAGGTGTACGGCGCGAAGATTGTCGGCCTCGAGGGCGGCATCACCATACGGGAGGAGACGGTCGATGATGCGCTGGCGGCGGTGCGGCTCCTCCGTGACGATGCCAGGATCGACGGTGAACGGATATTCGTGCTCGGTCACAGCCTCGGCGGGTACTGCCTTCCGATGATCGGCCGGGGCGATCCGGATATCGCGGGACTGATCATCATGGCGGGCGCCACGCGCCCGCTCGAGGACCTGCTGCTCGAGCAGTACATGTATATATTCTCGCTCGACGGGGCGATATCCGATGCGGAGCGGACCGAACTCGACAAGATCGAGAAGCAGATCGCCGCGGCGAAGGACCCGGAACTCTCTCCCGGCACCCCGCGTGAATCGCTCCCCTTCGGCAGCAATCCGGCATACTGGCTCTACCTCCGCGGCTACCGCCCCCTCGAGATGGCGGCAGAGCTCGTGCAGCCGCTCCTCGTGCTCCAGGGCGAGCGCGACTACCAGGTCACCATGGTCGATTTCGGGAACTGGAAAACGTCGCTCACGGCCCATCCCGACGCCACGTTCAAGTCGTACCCGTCGTTGAATCATCTCTTCATAGCCGGTGAGGGAGCGTGCACGCCGGAGGAGTACCAGCAGGCCGGGCACGTGGCGGAAGAGGTCGTGGAAGATGTCGCCGGGTGGATCGCGCGGCACTGATGGATTCGAAAGGAACGACATGAACCAAGGCAACGATGCTGAATGTGCGGTGGCATGCTTCAAGAACGGCTACTGCTGCTCGCAGGCAGTCTTCGCCACCTGCGCGCCGGGACACGGCATGGACCGTGAGATGGCGCTGAAGCTGGCATCCCCCTTCTGCGCGGGGATGGGGAGGCTCGGCAGGACGTGTGGCGCCGTCACGGGCGCCTTTCTCGCGATCGGGCTGGCGCACGGATCCGGCGAACCGGACGGCGAGACGAGGGAAAAGGCGTACGGACTGGTGAATGAGTTCGCCGGGCGCTTCATCGAGAGAAACGGATCGCTCGAGTGCCGGGAGCTTCTCGGCTGCCATATCGGCACGCCCGAGGGGTACCGGGAGGCCAAGGAAAAGAATCTCTTCGAGACGGTCTGCGAGAAGCTCGTCCGCGACGCCGTCGAGATCGTCGAGGAGCTGCTTTGAGCACGGGCCCCCCACCGCGGTAGATAAAGCGGGGCGGGAGCGGTGAACCCGCTCCCGCCCCTCCTCACGTGTTGTCCGCGATCGAAATCGCTCTAGCGAATGAGGATCATCTTCCTGGTAATCGAGAAATCACCGGCCTTCAATCGGTAGAAATAGACACCGGCGTCGAGACGGCCCGCGTTGAAGGTGATCTGATGCTCACCGGCCGGCCGGTGCCCGTTCACCAGCGTCGCCACCTCGCGTCCCATCACATCGTACACGGCGAGATGGACGTAATTCTCGCTCGCCAGGGCGAACGAGATCATCGTCACGGGATTGAACGGGTTCGGGCGGTTCTGATCGAGCTCCGCGATCCGTGTGCCGGTCCGTGACGATACACCCTCATCCTTGTCCCTGTATGCCGGGAACGGGACGACGGTGCCGTTCGGCAGCGCGGCGAAGAGCCCGAAGGGCGGGTCACCCCGGCCCATGTCGGGCGCCAGGAACCCGGAGGCGAATACCACCGCGGCGCCCCCGCCGAGGCCGGAAAGATCGGCCTGGAAGGTCGCGACGATCGTGGCGTTGTCGTTGCCCGGCGTGATATCGAGCAGGTAGATATCGGGCGGCACCGAAAGGTAGCCGGTCATATCGCCGTAGGCTGCATTGTCCACGAGTGTGGCGACATCGCGCGCGATCACATCGACGGTCGGCGCGTCGGTCGACCCGTGCAGCACGAAGAATTCGACCGCGCCGGGATCGAGGGCCGACTCGCGGGCGCCCTCCTTGATGAACACCGTGAAACCGATATCCCGGCCGTCCGGATTGACCACGAAGCTGTCCGGGGTCAGCACGCCGTTTGCGATCGCCACGTAGGTCTCGCCCGTCATCAGGGTAACGGGGAAGGCGGCGATAATGTCCGCCGACGAGGTGCTCGTGTCGGGGGCCACCCCCACCGCCACCTCGACGTTGCCGGGGAAATCGATGAATGGAGTGGCGTCAAGGTATGAAAAATCGTCTATCGTGAGGACGCCGTCGAGATAGATGTCGACGGCCTCCACTGCCGGATCGGCCGCGTTGTGTATCACCTGGAGCCGCGCCGTCGTCACGGGCGGGAACTCCACGACGTCACCGGTCGGCAGGGCCGCGAAGAGCCCGAACGCGGGACCGTCCTGATTGGCCACCGGATCGAGGAATCCCGAGGCGAAGACCACCGCGGCTTTTCCACCGAGGCCGGAGAGATCCGCCTCGAATGTCCCAACGATCGTCGTGTTGTCGCCGCCCGGCGTCACGTCGAGAATGTTCCGAACGGCGTTCAACGATACGTAACCGGTCATATCGCCGTATGCGGCATCATCGACGATGGTCGCGACATCGCGCGCGATCACATCGACGGTCGGCGCATCGGTCGCCCCGTGGAGGGCGAAGAAATCGACCATGACGGCGCAGCCGCCGGTCATGCGCGCCCCCTCTTTCAGGAAGAGGGTGAATTCCGTATCGCGCCCGTCGGGGTTCGCGGCGAAGCCGCCGGGCCCGAGCACGCCGCCGGCGATCGCCACGTACGTCTCGGCGCCCACCAAGGTGACGGAGAAACTCTTCAGCACATCGGCGGCCGAGGTGCTCGTGCCGGGGGCCACGCCGATCTCGAGCGGCATATCGCCCGGAACCTTGACGAACGGCGTCGCCGTGCGGAAGGCGAAGTCATCGAGCAGGAGATCGCCGTTCACGTAGACGTCGACCACCGCCGCGGCCGGATCGGCCGCATTGTGGATCACCTGGAGATTGGCCATCATCGGCGGGATCGTTCCATGCAGCTCGATCTGCCCGCGGATCTCGCCGTTGGGATAATCACCGGGGCCGGTGTCGATACCATCGATACCATCGTTCGTGTGGATGTTCACGTAGGCGTTCCCGTCGACCATCTCCCTCACGAGCGCCTCGAGGCCCTTCCCGGCGAGCTGGCCCTGGAGATCGGCCGGGGTGATGACCCCCTTGGCGAGGTTGCCATTGTGCCGGCCGCCCCCCGGATCGGCGGGACCGTACAGCGTCACGACGGGAAAGCCGTTCACTCCCTTGGCGCCCAGGTGGATGTGGGCAACGACGATATTCGAGATGGTCGTCGCCACGAGGTTGAATCTCAGCTCGGTGTAGTCCTCGTTGATATGTGCGACGAAGTTCCCCTTCGCGCGCGTAACCACGGGGGGCACGACCTCGCCGCCCCGCGGCTTCGCCTTGAATACGTGCTCGTACGCGCATCCATTGTCGTCCAGATCCTCATCCGCCAGGACGGCCGGGATGCCGCCCAGGAGCATGATCGACGCGACGCACAAGGCAACGATGAAGCGTTTTCCGTTCATCCCTCATCTCCTCTCTCGAGGCCCGATTTCCACCGGGCACAGAAAAAAAGAATCTAATCAGCGGCCCCGCGCGGAGCCGCTCCCCTGATTGATACCGACACGTTTTATGGAGCGATTGAGTTGCTTCTCACTGACGAATTTAGTAATCTAATTTTCTCATAGATCGAGCCGGAAAGTCAAGATAATTAGAAATTATTATTAATGAATGGATGTGCCGTGCGTGCTTCCGGAATCCCGAAACCTGCGAGCTGTCACACCCTCCGCCATTCATTCGCGACGCACCTGCTCGAGGCGGGCTATGCCATCCGGACTGTACAGGAACTCCTCGGCCACAGTGATGTCAACACGACGATATATACCCACGCCCTGAACCGAGGTGGCAAAGGTGTGCATAGCCCGATGGATACAATTTGAGACCTTTGGATGCCATATTATCTGGAAACAAGATTTAGCTCTCAGGATTGCAAAACGATTGACAAATGCCTGCAATTGTGGTTCTTGTAGAAGCGAAGGACGCGGGTATTATCTATCTTAAATGCGAGCTAAAGGTATTTACTGAGGAACGGCTTATTGCGTAGTTATCCGTCTAGAGGGAAACGTAATTTTGAGCTTGACAAGTGTTACCGTAGATGGTAACATATTGCAATGGGAAAGATACG
>DATKWS010000135.1:0-5728 GCA_035529435.1 Patescibacteria group bacterium | reverse complement strand
CCCCACAGCGGCGAGCGGAGCTTCAATCGCTCGAGCGTGAAGACGATCAGGATGGCGGTGAGGATGATGGCGGTCGTCTGCCGTCCCATCGAGGGTCCGAAGAGCAGTACCATGCCGATCGCGTAGGGGAGCCGGCCGCTGCGCAGGAACCGCCAGAAACAGAACACCATCAGTACCTGAAACAGGTAGGAGCTCGGGGCGGCGATGTGGAACAGGTTGTACATCGTGCCGTGGAACGCGGCGAAGAGCCCCAGACAGCTCAGCACGGCGGGGTGGATGCCGTACTCCCGTACCGCCAGGCCGAACAGTGACAGGACGGCGCCGATGAAGCACAGGCCGCCGATGATCTGGTAAGGAGCGGGGTTCGACCCGAACAGGTGCCACAGGATTTTGACGTAGAGAAAGTTGAAGGGACGCCAGGCCCCGGCCATGCCGGGGTAATCGTTGAAATGGTTCACCGCGGGGTCGGGCGAGAATGCATGGTGCAGGGGATACACGAACTCCTTCGACCACAGGATCGCAGAGGCGTCGTCGTGCCGGAAGTAGAACTGTGATCCGAGAAGGGGGATGGTGATGAACGGGGCGATGGTGATGACGAGGGCTATCGCGAGGGCCCTCGTTGATGCGCGTTTGTCGGTTCCAAGCACCATGGTGTCGTCTCCCGCCAAAGGGGGATTATAGGTATCGCGGCGTATGTCGCGCAATAACAAAGTGGAAACAGGCCTGCACGCTGTGATACGATTGGACGCATCAGTGTTTTATCGCATGCTCTCGCGCGTAACCAACGGGCGGGGGCGGGGAATGCACCGGGGAGGATACCATTGAAAGCGGCGGCGCTCACGGTACTGGCGGCTATCATTCTTGGTCTCATTCATCCTGCCGGGCTTTTCGCGGGCGGGGAGCGGCCCACGGCGCTGGTCCGCAGCGTACTGACGCGGGATCTCACCCAGCGCGATATCGTATCGCGGAACATCGATCTCTTGGCGGTCTACCCCGACGGCCGCGTCGATCTCGCCGTCACGGACGAACAGCTGGAATGGCTCCGCAGCACGGCGTCGCCGGTGGCGGTTCTCGAGCGGGCCGGTTTTACCGCTCCGGGCGCACTCGACGAGAACCTGGGGTCGTACCACACGTACGACGAGATGGAGGCGGCTCTCGATTCGCTGGCCGGGGAGCACCCGGCCCTGGCGCACATCGACACCCTCGGATTCAGTTGGGAGGGGAGGGTGATCCGGGCGATCAAGATATCGGACAACGCGGCCGCCGATGAGGACGAGACGGAGATACTCATCGTGGGCTGCCACCACGCACGGGAGATCATGTCGGTCGAGGTGCCGCTCATGCTCGCCGGCTACCTTCTGGAGCATTACGGCTCCAGTCCGCGGATCGCGCAGCTCGTGGATGAGCGGGAGATCTGGATCGTTCCGATGCTCAATCCCGACGGCCATGTATACGTGCAGAACAACCACAGCGGCGACTGGTGGACGTGGTGGCGCAAGAACAGGCGGGATAACGGGAACGGCACCTTCGGAGTCGATATCAACCGGAACTACAGCTACATGTGGGGGTACGACGACGCGGGAAGCTCGCCCGATCCGGCGTCGGCTCTCTACCGGGGGCCGGCTTCCTTCAGCGAACCGGAGACGCAGGCGATGAGAGATTTCTGTGCCTCCCGCTCATTCACGCTGGCCCTTTCGTATCACAGCTACAGCGAGCTGATCCTCTTCCCCTGGGGGTACGCACCGCTCTACACGGATGATCATGAGATGTTAGTGGCTCTCGGCGATTCGCTGAAGCGCGGGAACGATTACACGTCGGGGAACACGGCGATGGGCGCGATCTACCGGACCAACGGCGATTCGGATGACTGGGCATACGGGGAGACGGGCGGCAAGAACCGGTTCTATTGCTTCACCGTCGAACTGAACTCGTACGAGGAAGGTGGCTTCGGCCCGCCCGAGAGCCTCATCCAGCCGACCTTCGAGAAGGTCCTCGAGCTCAACCTCACCCTGCTGGGACGCGCGGACGCGCCGCACGGGGTGCTGGGCCCGTTCGCGCCGACGATGTATGGTATCCCCGCCACCCCCACACCCACATTCAAGCTGCACTGGAGCGATCCGGATCAGAACGATCCGAATCCGCCGGCAGCGTACGAGGTGGTGGAATTGAAGAACCTCACCGGCGTCACCGACTCATGCGAGGTGGGCGATACACTGTGGGTGCTCGATGGATTCTCGCTCAGCTCCACGCTCTCCGCGGCCGGTACCCACAGTTTCTATTCCGGCATGGGCAACAATATCTACAACACGATGACGATGGCCTCGATCTATCCGCTCGGTACGGGGGATACCGTGACGTGCAGGGTGTGGTACGACATCGAGACGGACTGGGACTATGCATACTTCGAAGCGAGCACCGATCAGGGAGTGATCTGGATGACTGTACCCGGCAACCTCACCACCACGGTCGATCCGCACGGCAACAACCGCGGACACGGCATCACGGGAAACTCGAGCGGCTGGGTCGATGCCGAGTTCTACCTCGACGATCTCGGCGTGATCTGGGAGAATGCGATCCTGCTGCTCCGGTTCTCCTACGTCACCGACGATTACGTGGAGGAGGCCGGCATCTACATCGATCTCGTCGAACCGACCGCCGCGTACGAGAAGTGTACCGTCATCGCTTCCGCGCTTACCGGGACGTACTGCTACCGCACCCCGGAGGAGACGGGGGAGTTCGCGTATTTCGTGCGTGCGGTCGACGGCGAGGCCCATTGGAGCCGGCGGAGCAATCTCGTGTTCCGGACGGTGGACGATCTCACCCCCGCGGTGCAGCCGCCTGCCGGTACAGCACTGTCGCAAAATTACCCGAACCCGTTCAATCCCGTTACCACCATCCGGTTCACCGTCGGTACCGATGCGCTGAACGGCTCCGGCCTGGCAACGGTTTTCCTCGCGGTCTACGATTGCACGGGACGGCGCGTGGCGGTGCTCGAGAACGTACACCGCCCGCCTGGTCCGTACGAGGTACGATGGGAGGGGAGGAACGATGCGGGCAGGGCGCTGGCGAGCGGTGTATATTTCACGCGCCTCACGGTCGGCGGAAGGTCCTGGACGCGCACCCTGATTCTGTTGCGATGATATCCGCCCGGAAATCGGCGCTTGCCATCGGTTTTTCTATTGGTATATTCTTTCTCTGGAAAATGATACCGGCTGGACGGTTTGGCGTGGGGGCGGACCCCGCGGGGGCGTGTTCACAAAAGGAGGAGCTCATGGACAAGCTGTACAGTGCCGCGAAGCGGGCGGTCCAGAATTCGCTGAGGATCAAGAAGGGGGAGAAATACCTTCTGATCACGGATCGCCAGAAGATGAAGATCGCCGAGGCGCTCGCATTCTGGGCGGCGAAGGCGGAAGCAGATGTGACGACCTACCTGATGACCGAAACCCTGCGACCGATCACGGGCCCGACGGCCCTCTTCGAGATGATGATCAAGAAGGCGGAGATCGTCACCTACATGCTCGATGCGCGTGTCGAGGAAAAGCCGTTCCGCGGTTTCATGGTCGAGCACGGCGGACGCTTCGGGCGCATCTGCATGATGCCGGGTATCACGATCGATATGATGGAACGTCTCGTGAATATCGATTTCAAGAAGATGGACATGCTGACGCGGAAAGTCATCAGGACGATCAAGGACTGCCCTGAGGTGCGGGTCACCAACTCGCTCGGCACCGACATCACGTTCAGCGTGAAGGGACGCAGGTGGGAGAACGACAACGGCGACATCAGCAAGAAGGGGATGCACGGCAACCTCCCCGCCGGCGAATGCTACACCTGTCCCGTCGAAAGCACCTTCACGGGGAAGCTGGTGATCAGTCTCATCGACGACAAGGTCGGGCGATGCGAGATGGTCTTCGATAAGGGCAGGCTCGTCGGATACAAGGGGAAGGGTATCAGCGAGGTCGTGAAGCGTATCGGCAAGGATCCCACCGGCCTGATCGTCGGCGAATTCGGCATCGGCACGAACCGCGGCGCGCGGATATGCCGGAACATGCTGGAGGCGGAAAAGGCCTTCGGTACGGTCCATTTCGCCATCGGTGACAGTTACGGACTCGGCAGGAACAAGAGCAAGTGGCACTTCGACGGGCTCGTGGACAAGGCGACCCTCGTTGCCGGAAGGAAAACCCTGATACGGGGCGGTACGTTTCTCGTAAAGTAGCGGTGTGGAAACCGTCGGCTCAACGTAATCGAGGGAGCGGGCCCGGCCCGGTCCCTCGATCTTTGTCAAGGATGACGTTTCTCGTGGCGGCTATGAGTCCGAAAATCAGCCACACGAAGTATACGTAGTTGATGTTTCTCAGGTACTCGATCTTCACCTGATCGATGATGAACATGACGAGGCACACGTGCAGCACCTTCATGAGCGCCTCGGGGAAGGGGCTCGATACGAGGGAACTCTTGATACCGGGCAGGGAGGCCCGGAAGAGCTTGTACAGGAGAAACAGAAAGGCGAAGAGGCCGAAGAAACCGGTGATATTGAGGATGTAGAGATATACGTTGTGCGGCCAGTATTCCGTTGTCAGGCCCCTCGAGAACTCCCACCCGGGAGCATGCCCGATGATCGGGTGCTGCATGGCGCGGGCCCAGGCATTGTGCCACGCATCGTATCTCGTATCGGGTATCAGACTCCTCGAGAACGTTGTCTTGAACAGCCGCGCGAACAGCGAACCGGAGATCGTGTAGTTTGCGACGACGTAGTTCATAATCATCATGACGAAAACCAACGTCGCGGCGATCCCGGCGAAACGCACGATGTTGAGATCCCGCCGGGAGATGACGGCGAGGTAGACGAGACCGATGGTGAGGCTGATGAATGCGCCCCGCGTGATCGTGGTAAAGAGCATGAAGAAATCGGCGAGGAGAAGGATCGTGAGGAGGATCCTGACGGAGAGTCTGCGGGCGCGGATTATCACGAGGAAGATGATGGGCACGTTCAGTGCGAGGAATTCGGCGAAGAGCTCGAAATCGAGGAACGGACCTCCCATCCTGACGTCCGTGAGAACGAGACCGACGCGCGGCCTTGTTTCGATCCATCCCGGTATGATGGTCGCGCCCGGAAAACTCATCTCGTAGATCGTGAATATGATCGCCACCGTTGCGGTGACGAGCATCAATTTCACGGCGGTTCGCAACCGCCCCTCGGTGTTGATGAAGTTGATGATCATGTAGAAGAAGATGATGGCGACGAAGAAGTTCGTGGTGTGGATGTACGACATGTTCAGCTTGTAGGGATCGGCGGTGAGGTTGTAGAGCGAGAGGATGAACGAGAGCACCACGAGGACGATGGCCATATTGAAAAAGCGATCCGATCGTATCTTCTCCACATGTGCGGACACCCTGATCATGTAAATGATGAAGATCACGATGAGCAGGATGAAATTGGAGCTGCCGATCGATACGCCGAAGGGGAACGGGTACAGCAGGATGATGAACGAGAGGGCCGCGAAGGTCGAGAAGCTCCAGATGACAGCGATAAGTCCGATGCCCACGATTGCTTCGATGATCCGCTTGTTGGGGCTCGAGATCTGGCTGCCGGCGAGGGCTCCGATCGCGATGATGAAGATGGTATTGCGGATGCCGCGGCGGGAGAGGACGCCGGACATGAGCCCTTTCCGTTTGTGTTTACCGAGGGCCGTATGTTTTGATTCCTTCATATATCTAAATATATGCA
>DATKWS010000134.1:0-7051 GCA_035529435.1 Patescibacteria group bacterium | reverse complement strand
TCTATTCACCCCTCAAAGAGGGCGCCGCCAGTTTACTCCTGCCGGGTCTCGGGCAACTCCGGATGGGCAGGACCCTGCGGTCCAGGATCTACTTCGGCCTTGAGGGGGCGGCGTGGATCGCGATCGGCGGCTTTCTGTGGCAGGGAAATGCGCGCGAGAACGCATACAGGGATTACGCGATGGCTTTCGCCGCTGTGGCCGGCACGTCCCACTCCGACGATTACTACGAAACGATCGGAAGGTTTCTGAGCAACGATGGTCCCGGCGGGTACAACGAGTATGTGCGGCGGGAGGCGAGGGATCTCTACTACCCCGATGTCGAAGCGATCAATTCGTATTACGAACAGAACAGTATCACGGGAAACGAAGCATGGCGATGGGAGTCCGATGGGGCATTCAGCAGGTACAACCACCTCCGTGACGGGAGTCGCTCAGCCTACCGGAGGGCCCTGTACGCGGGAGTCTTCGCGCTTGCCCTCAGGGTGGTCAGCTCAGTCGATGCGGTACGCCTGGCGAGGGGAAGCGGGCCGAGCGACGGCGGCGCTGCGGGGAAGATATCAATGGGATTGGGACATCAACCCGGCGGATTCCTGGTTTCGATCACGAAGTCGTTTTGATCGTTTCGCGCGATTCTGGGCGACGAGCGATACATGACACAGAACGTGTTTTTCACCTCCCTCGTATGTTGTCTTCTCCTCATCGGCGGTCCGCCCGGTGTAATGCCGCCGTATCGCGCCGACTCCACATCGGTGCCGCAGGTGGTCCCGGCAATCGACTCCATTACGTCTCACGGGGATGCGGTCGGTGCGGGTCGAGCTCTGCTGATCGAATCGACGGGAATCCGCCTCGGCAAGGGAGAGCTGAGAGAACCGCTCGGTCTTGACGTCGACAACCGCGGATTCGTCTACGTGGCGGATGCCATGGCGGGCACAGTGTTTCGTTACACACGGGCAGGCGAGTCGGTCGAGTTCGGCAGGCCCACCCGTTTCCCTTCACTCTACCCGATCGATATCGCCGCATTCGATCCCTATATCTACGTCCTCGACTATATCGAGAACAAGGTGTTGCGGTACGATTACAAGGGTGCCTACCTCGATATTCTGCTCTCGTTCGCCGGATTCGAACGCATCCATCCGGTTTCCCTCACCGTCGACGACGGCGGCCGGGTCGTGACGACCGACATCGAGAATCACACGCTGACCGTGTGGTCTCCGCTGCTCGACGTGGAATTCTCTCTGGGTGAATACGGCTGGACGGAGGGCAGTTTCGACAGGCCGATGAAGGCCGTGGTGATGCCCGACGGCCGCTATGCCGTCGCGGAGGCGGGAAACCGGCGGATACAACTCTTCTCCGCCGCGGGCAGGTACGAGACCTCATGGGTTGCACCGGACAGCGTGCCGTTCAGTAAACCCCGGTACCTCTGTGTCGATAGGGTCGGCAACTGCTTTGTCGCCGACCCGACGGCGGGCAGGGTCTCCGTTTTCTCGCGGGAAGGAGATTTCCTCGCGGCGATCGATTCGATCGCCGGCGAACCGGTATCACCTGCGGCGTGCGCGTGCGCCTGGGATGACTACCTCTACGTGGCCGATCTCCGTTCACGTTCCGTCCTGGTATTCCGTCTTCGCTACCTTCCCGAATGAACAATGCGTCCAGCAACCGCAATCTCATTCGTCTTGATGGTCCTCGCCGCGCTGGGCTCGGCAAGGGCCGAACCGGGACGCCACGCGCTCGGTTCTTCGCCGGATCGCAGGATCAGGGAGCACAGGAAATTCATACTCGAGGCCGGCCAGACTCGAATCGATCTGGGACGCTCGTTCGTGATACCCGGAAGTGATTCGCTCGTGCACAACGGCGTTACGCTCGACGGCGGTGACGGGTACCGCATCAACGAGCTGCGGGGCGTGATTACCCTCACCGCGGCCGCAACGGCGGGAGACACACTGACCGTATGGTACGCGCGCTATCCGTTCCCGTTCTCACCGGTATTCGCGTCGCGGTTCCCGGAGGGGAGGCCGGCATTTCCCGTGAGACTGGTGACACCGGTGGATGGGGAGAAGCGTGTGCGCGCCGGGAGCGATCCCTACCGTTTGCGCCTGTCGGGCAGCAAGACGGTCGGGTTCTCCGTCGGATCCGACAAGGGGCTCGGCATCGACCAGAGCCTCAAGGTGAGCGTGATGGGAAAGATCGCCAAGGATCTGGAAGTGGAGGCATTCCTCACGGATGACAACCTTCCCGTTCAGCCGGAGGGCAATACGGAGGAATTGAAATACCTGGACAAGGTCGCCGTACAGATTCGCAGCAGGCATGCGACGGTCCAACTCGGCGATTTCAGTACGGGACAGAGCTGGTCGCGGTTTTCGGCCTTCCGGCGCGAGCTGCGCGGTGTGACGGCAACGGTCGGTATCAAGGGGCAGACATACTTCGCGGGGGGGGGGATCGCCAAAGGACGTTTTCGCACGGCGAGTTTCAAGGGACGGGAAGGCGTGCAGGGACCGTACGAGCTCCTTCCGGCGCGGCGGTTCAACGGGGTGATCATTCTCCCGGGAACAGAGACGGTGTACCTCGACGGCCGCCTGCTGAAGCGGGGGAGTGAGAACGAATACACGATCGATTACAACCGCGGCTCGGTCACATTCACCGAGAAGGTGCCGGTGACCGACGATTCGGAGATCGTGATCGATTTCCAGATCGGCGAGGACGAATTCGAGCGGACCACGGTTTCGGCCGGGTGGGAAGCGCCGTTCAAGGACGAGGCGCTCACCCTGCGCACCTTCTTCTTCCAGGAATCGGACGATCCGGATCGGCCGCTCCGGGGCGGCCTGTCCGACGAGGAGCGTTCGCTGATCGCGTCGGCGGGGGACGATCCGGGCGAAGCGGTGGCCGGTGGAATCGAGCAGGTGGAGCCGGGCGCGGGACAGTACATACTCGTTCCGGCCGACTCCCTGCCCGCCCATTTCGTGTTCGTCGATTCGGGGGGGCTCTTTGTGCTCGACTTCTACGAGGTCGATCAGGGCAAGGGAGATTACCGCACCGACGGATTCTCGCGGCGCGGTGAGGTGAAGTATGCCTATGTGGGTGAGGGTCGGGGAAATTACAATATCGGCCGGCCGCTTCCGCTTCCCGAGAGGCGGCGGCTCTTCTCGATCGGAGCCGCAGGAAAGAGGGGGCACCTGTTTCTCGATATGGAGGGGAACCTCAGCCTGCACGATGAGAACATCCTGTCCGGTCTCGACGACGGGGATAACGCGGGGCGTGCGCTCCATCTCGCGGGTGGGGTGCGGGAACTGCCGGTCTCCTCGAGCACGCTGACCCTCGTCGGTGAAATCTCGACGCTCGAGGACCGGTTCACGGCGCCCGACAAACCGCGGGATTCCTATTTCTATCGGAACTGGAACCTCGAAGATGTGCCCCTCGTCGGGAGTGAACGGATCGGCGGCGCGTCGCTGGCATGGAGTGGCAAGGAGAAGTGGGATCTCACCGGCGGGTACCGTCTCCTCTCCCGTGACAGCGGATTATCCGCCAGAAAGGGAGATGTCGCCGTGCGTGTGGGGAATATGGCCGTACGCGGGATCAGCATCAACGCGCTCATGTCGGAGACGGGCGATGAGCGGGACCGGCGATTCGCCGGCGGCGAAGGTGTCTTCGCCCTATGGCGCCTCGTGCCCCGGGTGTCGTTCGAGACGGAGCGGTACCGGGCATTCAACGAGACCGCGTCCGACACCGGCAGGCTCTACTATCAGGGTGCGTTTGTACTCGGCGCGCGGAACATCGGTGATTTCAAAGGAAGCACTTCATACACGATCCGGCGCACGGATCATCTCGCGGGCAGTGGAGGTGAGTGGTACCATGCCCGGGACAATGACGAGGTGCGAATCACGGGAGGATACTCGCAGGGCGGCCGTATCGCCGACCTGAATCTGACACACCGGAAAAGCCGGGATGTGCCGGTACGGTCCACGAGCTGGTACAACCTCGCCCGATTACGGTACCGGGACTCGTGGGAAGCGGCCGCCGCGACGACCGATATCGGTTACCGTATCAGCGCCGGTGAGGAACGAAGCCTCGAGAAGGCCGTCATATTTGTCGGTGAGAACCAGGGAGACTACGACGCGGAAGGGAGTGAGGTCGGCCAGAAACGCGGTGACTACATGGTGGTGTACCTTCCGGGGGGTGAGCGGGAGGCCGTCAACACCGTTGAGCTCACGTGGCGCCTGAGCGTCGGCGGCGGCCTGCGCGGCGTGGGAGGCGGCGGTGCGGACGGCGGCTGGTTATCGCGGCTGCGCCGCAATGTGTCCTGCGATCATTTCTTCTCCGTGATCGAGAAATCCCGGACCGATGATCTCATGGGACTCTATACCCTTTCCCCCTCGCTTCTCCAGCGGGATGACGTCACCCTGTACGGACTCACCAACCTGCGCCAGGAGTGGAGCTTTCTCAACGACGTCAAGAAGTACAACCTCCGCCTGATCTACTCCCGCGAGGACGAGGAGGACAACCGTTCCGAGGGACTACCGGTGGAGCGGTTCGTCGAGGAGCTGCTGGTGCGGTTGGAGTCCGTTCCCATGCCCCCGATCACTGTTTCGCTCGAGCTGGCGACGAGGCTGAGGGAGCGTGAGTCGGGAACGGTGTCGGGGCAGAATTACCGCGTGCACTCACGAGCGGTCCGGCAGCAACTCAGTTACCGCATCCGCCCGTCGACACGGTTATCGCTGGAATTCGCCTACGAGGACCGCAATGACGATGTCTCGCTGGCGCGCCAATCGTCGTACGCCGCCACGCCGACATTCACCTCGTCGCTGGGAGAGAAGCTGCACGTGACCACATTCGTGAAATTCACCTATACCGACATGGAGACCGATGCGGGCAAGCCTCTGTTCTTTCTCGAGCAGGGACTGCGGGAGGATTGGAGCCTCACCGGACAGCTCCGGATCACCCGGAACGTGAGCTTCGGCGTGAACTATACGGGACGGCGGGAGAAGGATTTCCGCGGCGAGGTGGAAACCGTTCATGCACTCAAGATGGAGAGCCGTGCGTACTTTTAACGTTGCGTGCGTTGTATGCGCCGTATTCGCCCTGTGCGTGACGCAGCCCTGCGGGGGCAGCGTCATCGGATCGGTCACGTATGCCGGCGGCGAGTCGGTATCGGCGGCGGCCGCCGGTGGCGGGAGCTATCTCCACGAGGGCGCCGTCTACTCGGATTCTCTCCTCCGGACCGAACTGTCGCGCCTCGATTCGCTCCTCTTTTCGTACGGGTTGCTTGCCGCCGCCGTAACCGTCGATACCGTGCGGACGGGGGAGAGGATCGACATGCACGTGGGAATTGGGGAGGGTGAGAGGGCCGTTTACGGCGACGTGGCGGTCAGCGGATCGACCCGTCTCCAATCCTCCGAAATCGTCCGTCTTCTCGGTACGGTGGCGGGCGATCCCTTCGATCCGGCCGCTCTGGGATCGGCGATGCAGCACCTCCTCCTCGACTACAACGAGGCGGGGTATCCGTACGCACAGGTCTGGTTGACCGGATTCGCCTACCGACCGGAGTCAAACCGCGCGGACCTCTCCTTCTCGGTGTTCGAGGGCGATCGTGCGACGATCGCGGATGTACGCTTCGACGGCCTGGCCAAGACCGATACCGCCGTCGCTCTGAGAACGGCCCGCCTGCGGACCGGGGCCGTCTACAGCGAACGGGCCGTGAAACGCTCCAGCGAATTCCTCCGCGCCTCGGGGCTTTTCCAGGCGGTGGGAGACGCAGAGGTGCGCCGCGGCAGGGATGGCACGGTGGATGTCGTCATTCCCGTTACGGAGATGGCGCGGAGCAATCGCTTTCAGGGCGCGTTCGGATTCTCGCGGAAAAACGAGGAGGAGTACATTCTGAATGGATCGGCCGAGGTCGAGTTGCGCAATATAGCAGGAACGGCACGTGATGCGATGTTCAGCTGGCTCAACGACGGCCAGGACTACTCGCGGGTCGAGGTCAAGTACCGGGAACCGTTCCTCTTCTCCTCCCCCGTACATTTCGATATCGAGGTGCAGCAGGTCGTGCAGGATACGATCTACACGTGGCATTCGGGAGGCCTGTACCTCACGGTCCCCCTGGGACCCGATGTTTCGATCGTTGTCGGCGCCGCCGGCGACCGGAACGTTTCCGGTGCGGGAGAGCTGCTCCGCAGTGTACGGCAGCGGTACCGCATCGGATTCGAGCGGTGGGGCGGCAACAGCCTGAATGTACGGGCGTACCTCGAGGGAGCGTACAAGCGGAGTTACCTCACGGGAGGGAGGACGGAGCGGGATGGGCAGTTTCTCTTCCGTTTCGAGGGTACGGCGAACATCCCCACCGTACGCAATCAGAGCGTCTTCTGCCGCCTGTTCTCGGAAGCCGTTTTCTCGCCGCATTACATACCGTCGGCCGAGCGGTACCCGCTCGGCGGTGCGAGGACGCTCCGCGGGTATCGTGAAAACCAATTCCGCGGCGAGCGGATCTTCTTCACGAATCTCGAATATCGATTGGGGGGGGAGGGACGCCTCTTCGTGTTTGACGATGTGGGATGGTTCTACCGGGACGAGGACGGCTGGGATGTCAAGAACGGCGTCGGCTTCGGCCTGCGCTCGGCATCACCGCTCGGCGTCATTGAACTGAGCTTCGGTGTCGGTGACCGGCTTTCCCTCGAGGGGACGCGCATTCATATCTCCCTCCAGGAGAGTTTCTAGGAGACCGGTGACCCCGGTCGGCGCAGGCGGCCTTGACGTGGCTCACGGATAGAACGTATAATACAGCGTGCAGCAGATAGGGAGAGGAGGTGTTGATTTGACCGAGTTCGAAAAGGCCGTACGGGGGGAGATGAGCCCGGCCCTGAAACGCGTCGCCGAGGACGAGGGGATAGGACCGGAAAAGCTCAGACTGCTCGTCGCGGAAGGCAAGGCGGTCATCACGGGGACGGCGCGCGAGCACTGCCGGCCGATCGGGATCGGCGAAGGCCTCAGAACCAAGGTAAACGCCAATATAGGAACGAGCCCCGATCACAACGAGGTGGCGGTGGAGCTCGAGAAGCTCGCC
>DATKWS010000133.1:0-4163 GCA_035529435.1 Patescibacteria group bacterium | reverse complement strand
AGCGTCGTCTTCCCCGAGCCGGAGGGGCCCATGAAGGCGACGAACTCGCCGTCGGCGACATCGAGGTTGAGTCCCCGCAGGACATCGATCACCTCGTCGCCGCGATGATATTGCTTGTCCAGGTTCCGTACCTGTACCAGGCACTCGCTTCCGCATCCGTCGACCCGTACCATCTCATTGCTCCTTGCTCTTCTTTTGCGTCTATTGCCTGTCTATTCTGCGCGCCCGTCCCACGGAAGGAGGTCGCGCGGTTATTCCTTCACCTTGACCCGCTGGCCGTCCCTGAGCCCGTCAGGGCCCCTCACAACGACACGCTCGCCGCCCCTCAGGCCCGCCGTGACCTCTATCTCGTCGCCGCGCCTCGCGCCGATACTGATCGTGCGGCGTTCGACGGAGCCGTCCTTCACGACGAAGACGACGTCGGCGCCACCCTCCTGCCGGACGGCCGCGCGCGGCACGGTCGCCTTCACCTCGACCGGTTCGCCGGTCGCATCCCGCTCGAGGAACGCGACCTTGGCCCCCATGTCGGGGAGGATTCGGGGGTCGAGCTCGTCGAAAGCGATACGCACCTTGACCGTCGCCTTCTGCCGGTCGGCGGTCGGTATGATCGTCCGCACGCTGGCGGGAATGCGCCAGTCGGGATACGCGTCCAGGGTCGCCTCGACACGCTGGCCCGGTTCGACCCGCGCGATATACGATTCATTGACGTCGACCTCGATCTCGATGGACGCCATATCGACGATCGTCGCGATACCGGTCCGCGTATAACCGCCACCGGCCGATATGGGGGAGACCATCTCGCCCGGCTGCGCATCCTTCGAGACCACGATGCCGGCGAACGGGGCGCGAATGGTGCAGTTCTCGACGCCGCGCTTCGCGATGGCTACGATGCGCTCAGCGGAGACGATCCGCCGGCGTGCGAGTGTGATCTGCGCCTCGAGGCCGGAAACGGCCGTCTCGGCGTAGTCGAGGTCCTCCTCGGTGTTGAGATCGCGCTCGCGGAGCTCCTTCTGGCGTTCGAGGGTGCGCCGGGCGTTGACCAGCTGGACCTCGATCTCGGTGAGCGCGGCCCGTGCGACGGCGTATTCCGCCTCGGCGGAACGCAAAGAGGCGACCGCGTCCAGATCATCGAGCCGCGCGAGAACCTGCCCCTCCTCGACCGCCATGCCTTCCTCGATGAAAACCTCTTCTATCTTGCCCGTGATCTTCGCCGATACGGTCGCCCGCCGGCGCGGTGTGACATAGCCGCTCGCGTTGAGAATCGCTGCCGCCCCGCCGCCTCCCGAACGGACCGTCGCCACTTCGACAACCGGTGTCCGACGGCCGGCCAGCCACCATGACACGGCTATCACGATCACGACCGCTGCGGCGGCCAGTGCGATGACGAGGCGCCGGTCCGGTCCCTTCTTGTCGCGTGCCGCGGGATCGATGCTGAGTGCGGACAGATCGCGTTTCATGACGCCATGCTCCTCACGGCTTGTGACTATTGTGCATACATGTCAGCAGCGGAGATTCGCTTGGAACAACCGGATCATAGTAATGGAAATGCCCCTCTAATGCAAATTCAAGTTTTTTTGGCACGGCGCGTGGGAGGGGAATTTACCGGTGCTCCGGCGGGACTTCCGCACGCTCGTTATCCGGCGGATCGGGGCAGCCGGCGGACGGCGCACCGGCGCTCCATGCCACGGAGCGTGCAGTCCCGGCGCCGTCGGGCGCAAATCTTTTCTCGTCCGTCGCCTCCCCGCCCCGCTCGCCCCTCAGCAGGTACCGAAGCAACACGTACCCGCCGGCGAGCATCCCGGCGAAGAGGGTGAAGAATCGCCAGAGGATCACGAAGACGCCGGTCTGCCCCTTCGGGATGATCTGCCCCATGACGAACGCGGTGCTCACCTCCGCCACGCCGGACGATCCCGGTGTCGGCGCGAAGTAGAAGACGAGTATCAGTATGAGCTGAAGGTAGATCACCTGCCAGAAATCCGCCTGGAGCCCGAGCCCCCTGATCACCAGGTAGGCGATGACGAATTTATTGAAGAAGATGACCGCCGTGAGGAATAGCCCGGCGAGGAGAAAGTGCCGCCCACCCTTGAGAAAATAGGTCATCAGGTCATGGTAGCGCCTGAAGGTCTTGACGAATGTATGGAATGCGCTGCCCTCGACGAACCTGCGTCTGAGCAGCGGTACGAACCCGGCCGCCCGGCGGACGATCCGTTCGAACAGGGAGGGGTCGATGAGCGAAACGGCGACCGCCGCGAGTATCAGGCTGAAGAGGAGGATGGTATACGACGACAGGTACCGGAGCGTGACATTCTGGAAGTCGGGCTTGATGAACGTGATGATGAAGATACCGCAGATGGGAAGAAAGATTGCCGTGCTGACGAAGCTGAGGAAGCTCGAGACGGTCGCATCCATAACGCCCATCCCCTCCTTGTAGAGGATGTAGATCTGACCTGCTCCACCTCCCGTCTGGGAGGGGGTCACACCGCCCATGAAGATGTTGGCGAGGTTGGCGCGCATGCAGCCGGCGAACGTGATGCCCGGATGAACCTTTACGGCGAAGATGTATACACGGAGTCCTGCCACGAACCAGTCGAACAGGACGAGCCCGACGATGGCAGCGAGCAGCGGAAGATCGAAATTGCGGAGGTGCATGAAGGATCCGGAGAACGAGGACCGGTACAGGATGAACAGGATGCCAATCGCTGTCAGGGCGATGAAGAGCCTTATTCCCTTCATGACCTTCGCCCGGGAGACCATTGCTTTGTTGCCGGTTGAAGCCATGGTTGACCTTCGGTGCCTGCTGCATGATCGAATAAACACGCCGCCGACCGCTCTTACGCGGGAGTAACGCGATCCATCTCTCGGAGCCGCGGATGTTAAAGATTCTCAAAATGCGGGCGCCGTTTCAAGCGGAACATTTGCGCGGCTTACCCGGGATCGCCGGAAAAGACCGGACGACCGATGGGTGTCGGACCGAGACGTTATTCCGTCGCGGGTGGTTCGAGGTATGCCCGCCAGCTCTCGAGCGCGGGCCGCGGATTCCCCTCGCCGTCGTACAGCCCCGTATCCTTCCAGAACCGGATCAGGTCCGCCGTATCGCTGTACTGAAGCTC
This sequence comes from Patescibacteria group bacterium, assembly GCA_035529435.1. Taxonomy (GTDB): domain Bacteria; phylum Krumholzibacteriota; class Krumholzibacteriia; order Krumholzibacteriales; family Krumholzibacteriaceae; genus DATKWS01. Next base: position 1,053 of record DATKWS010000133.1, on the reverse strand, counting down.
GGCCTCCCAGAACTCGTCGAAGTCCCGCGAGAAGAAGTACGAGACAAAGGCGGCATCGAGACTGTCCGCGTCGTACAGGAGGCGGTCGATGTAGGCGAGCTGGGTCGTATCCGTTGCGGGGATGAAGACGGGGTATGGCGCCGTTACATCCTCCGCCGGCCACGCCGTCTCGGCAATCGCGAATCCCTTCTCCGGCGCGAGGTCATGCAGGGCGGAGAAATGGTCAACGGGCAGGTCGGCGGGATCGGGATATTGGCCGTAGGCATATGAGCTCAGGGCGATCATGTCGGTGTAAGGGAGCACCTGCTCGATTCCGGCGAGCTGCGCCACCGGATCGGCATGGAAGAACTCGGTGTGCAGCGTGATGAAGACGGGAAGATTCGGGTGGAGCGCCTTGATCCGCTCATATACGATCCCGGCCAGCACGACGAACTCGTCCCACTTCTCCGGTGCCAGCGTGATGAGCATGTTCGCCTCGATGGCATACGCGAAGTAATCGGGTGTGAAATGGTCAATCATGTTCCTGCAGTGATTGGTGAAGGCGTTGATCACGTCGTCATCGTCGAATGAAAGGGTGTCCCAGGGAGGGGGGAGCGGCTGGTTCGGCTCCGTCCCCCGGTACGCGGCCAGCGAATCACGGGTGAATGAGATCGGGGTGACGGCAAGGTAAACAACGTGTCCGATCGGAACGAGGCTCTCCTTGGAGCTCAGCTCGTTCTCATACTCCGGGGCGTAACGAATATTCTGGAGCGCCTCGGGCCACGGCACACCGTCGTCGAAATGCAGCACCGCCATGTTGCCGTCGTTCTCGATGACGTCCCAGGCGGCGAGGTACGCCTCGTTGGTGCGCGCGTGCGGGAAGTCGGTGAATCCGAGCGCGAGAACCGGCGGGGGACCGTTCTCCGGTTCGGTCGGGGATTCGTCCTTGCTGCACGCGGCGACCAGCACGAGGGCCGTCATGATACTACAGGTCAGGAGCCTCTTTAGCACCGCTCATCCTCCTTGGCCGTGGGTCGGGAACCGTTGGGCCCATGTACGCGAAAGATAGGGTAT
>DATKWS010000132.1:0-2040 GCA_035529435.1 Patescibacteria group bacterium | reverse complement strand
AATCGTCCGAGGAAATGCCTCGGCTATCGAACACCGCTCGAGGTGCTCAACAAAGGCGAGCCCGTTGCATTTCAAACTTGAATCTAACATAGTTTATAAGGTTATGTCATTACCAAAACCCGACCCCTTTCAACAAACAATTTGCGTTCGATCCCGGAATATTTTATCTTTCCAAAGAAAGAAAAAGATTACCCAGATTCATAGAGTAAATCCCCACCGAACGGCTGCCTTCGTAGTGGAAGACGGCAGCAGGTTGCAGGTCCACCACCTACTTTCGCCGAAACTGGGGGTAAAGGTGATGCGTTCTCATCTCAATTTCTCCATCTCTCTTATGGTTGTATGTCTCATTGTTATTCTTGCCGCGGGCGCACCGGCCCGGGACACGGCTCCGCCGCCATCGGCAGATGGCGGACGGGACATGCCCGGAATAGTAGTGCTCGATGGGAGCGGCGTCCATGACGTCGGCGAGCTGCTCCTGCACACGGGGAACTGGGGGGCGTTCGGCTCCTATCCCAGCGCCAATACGCCGATCAGCGGATTCCCATCGGCCGAGTGGCCTGCCGGCAGCGGTGTCGAGCACCTGTTCATGTCGGGGCTCTGGGTGGGCGCGAGAAAGGGGTGCATGGACGGATTCACAGTGCCCTGCGTATCGACCGCGGCGCCCGGGATGGAGTTCATGCCGACCGATGACCCGATCGACAGATTCTATCACTCATACGAAGGCGCCGTGGGAGGGAACCGGCTCCCGTCGCCGTACGCCGATGATGACGGTGACGGCCTTACCGACGAGGACCGGCTCGACGGCCGCGACAACGACGGCGACGGATTGATCGACGAAGACTACGCCGCGATCTCCGATCAGATGTTCAGCTCCTGGTTCACCGACGATCAGCAGACCGCCATCGATAGGTATCCCGCACACAACCCGATGCACATCACGGTCAGGCAGGAGAGCTACCAGTGGACCGACCCGCGCTTCGACGATTTCGTCGGTATCACGTTCACCATCACGAACACCGGATCGGAGTGCCTGCGTTTTATCTACATCGGATTTTTCCTGGACGGCGATATCGGCCGGAGAGGCAGCGGCAACTACTGGGAAGACGATGCCGCCGGCTCGTGGCGGGGGATCCGCTGCACCGAACTCGGGCCGGCATCCATCAGCATGGGGTACATGTACGACGCCGACGGCGACGGCGGGCAGACGACGAGCTACATCGGCGCGATGATACTGGGGCACGATACCGATCCCACCTCGGAGTATGCACCGCACCGGGTCGGCATGACATCGTTCCATGTTTTATCCAGTGACCAGCCGTACGAGAACGGCGGCGATCCGACGAACGATTTCGAGCGGTACGATCTCATGTCCAAAGGAACATTCGACCGTGACAAACCGGCCCCCGGTGACTACCGGATATTGATCACTACCGGACCGTTCCGCTCGCTCTACCCCGGACAATCTCTCGTCTTTCACGTGGGGCTCGTCGCCGGTGACGGGCTCGAGGGGCTGCTCGACAATGCTGCAATGTGCCAGAAGCTCTTCGACGGGCTGTGGTACGACATCGATGGAGACCCGATGACCGGTGTCGACCGCCGCGAGACGCCCCTACCCGGGCCGGTGAGCGCGGTCGTTATCGACTCGTGCCGGGCGGAGCTCAGCAATCCAACGAGTTGGCCGCGGGGCGTGATCCGCTGGCTGAACACGGACTGCGCCAGGGAGGAGGAGCTGAAGGAATTCTGCATGTATGATGAGGCGGACAGCCTGCTCTTCCGCACGGGCGTGGCCGGCCGCGAAACGCATGTGAACTGGATCTACGAGCGCCCGGCGGCGCTACAGGCCGGCCTCGACATCAAGCCCGGCTCCTGCCCGAACCCGTTCAACGTCAAGCTGTTCGAGTTCCTGGAGAGCGGAAATCAGAAGAAGGGCGGCGTACTGCCGGTGGCAATCCTCGGCGGCGAGGAATTCGACGTGCATGATATCGACTTCGAGTCGCTTTTACTCGAAGGCGTCGCTCCCCGTCCGCATGGGTGGGGGTA
>DATKWS010000131.1:0-3371 GCA_035529435.1 Patescibacteria group bacterium | reverse complement strand
ACTCGTTGGGACGGACCCGGCGTTGGAGGAAGTATTCCGCTATGCAGACCTTGTAGTGGAAGGGGTCATCGAGAAGATCTCGAAAGTGACGGCTACTTGGAAGGATATTCATCCCGGTCTAAGTGAGCATGAAGTACCAATAGCCATCATGCATTTTCGGATTGACACGGTGCTCGTCGGATATCAAACGGCACGTAACATTGAGATCGTCGCATATGATCTTACAACTTCGGCACCGTATCATTTCGATTTTATCGAAGGGGATAGATACATCTTGATTCTACGCGTACCTGCTAGAGGCAAGATTTTCGAAGGGGGAAGATTTCAAGCGGGATCAGACGCGGGCAAGTTCCTCATACAGGGATTGCGTTGGGTTCAGGGGGAGAGAATCAAACCGATGGCCACGGGACAGCTCGAGGAGCTATATGATATCCTGGAAAATGTGCGGCGTGATCGCAGCATAGAACGACTGACCGAACAAGCGAAATTGATAGTCCGCGGTAAGGTGCTGGACGTGTGGGAAAGCGCGGAACAAACCGCTGAGGGGTACGATAAGCACATCACTCGAGTCAATCTGGCCGTCCACTCCGTCATGAAGGGGGACATCGAAGGTGATTCTGTCGTTGTTTCGATGATTAGCATAGGCGGCTATGAGCCACCATGGAGAACGCGCGTACCCGATATGCACGAGGGCGAGGAATGGATAATGTTCCTGAAGCATGCCGATGAGCCCGGCTATTACCTCTTCGCGGGTGTGAACGGGCTCTTTCTCGTCGAGGGCGATGATCTTTATAGAAACAACAACAGCCGAATACTGCTCCACTTCTCTCCCGAAGATTTGGAAGCGCAGGTGAATGGGGCCTTGAAGGGAGGTGAATAGTGCCATGAAACGAAGCACAGCATGCACCCTTATGGCTGTTCTCATAACCTGTCTACCGGCATCCGGTCTCATCGCCGCCGACCATTGGCCATCCGGCACCGTGCTCAAGTACACCTATTTCTCTTCGGGCGAACCGTCCGGTGCTGGAGGTGCTTTCAGCGATGCAGTGGATTCGTGGGACGATGCAGCCACCTGCTATTCGTTCTCAGAGGAAACGGGGCAGGGTGTAATTATGTGGATAACGGACAAGGATTTTTGGAATGGCATCCGCGGTCAGGCATCACAGATGGCTCTAGCGGTTAGCGGATCGGATCTTTCGACGCACTTCTGTGTTTACTTCAATGCTGCCTATCGTCCCACGAGCGACTGGTCCACCTCCTGCGCAGCCGGCAAGGCTGATGTGAAATCGATTTCGCTTCATGAACTCGGTCATGTCCTGGGACTCGATGATTGCCTCGGTTGCAGTGGTACGGTGATGCAGAAGCCATACGACATGTCAACGCCAGATTGTTGGTCCGGCCCGTTCGACGGTGACAAGAGCGCGGTCAATTCATTTTGCTCCAATCCCGCGGCGACCGTGTACGGATTCTCCGTATCCGGCGGCATTGCGCGATGGCGTGTGACGAGCCAGTACGAGACGAAGAGCTACATCGTGGAGGGAGCGCCCGCTCCCGGCGGGCCCTGGCAGACGGTTGCGGAGGAGCCGCCGACGGTGGGCGATCACGCCGTCGCCGTCGGATCATACGCCTACTACCGGCTGCTCGAGATCGAGCGTGACGGCGGCATGTTCATACACGGCATTGTGGTGGACTCTCAACCCGCCGAGCAGGTCTCGGCGGAGCCGCCGTCGATCGAAGAGCTGCATGCGATAATCGCCGAGCGCAGGGCGGAGCTTCTCGCCTCGCCGGAGCCGGGGGAGAAGACCGCCGCGGGCGATACGATGCTCATTGTGACGACGGATTCGCTCGCCGGCGAGTGCTCGTACGGCATCGCGGATTACTGGAGTCTCCAGGGGGCGGTGGTCTCGATCCTCACGGTCGACGGGTTCGATCCGGATCCCAACGTACGACGCACGCAGCTGCGCGCGGCGATCGTGGATGCCGCCGGCGGCGGGCTCGACTGCGTTCTCTTCGTGGGGGATGCCAACGACCATGTCCAGTTCGACATAGCCGAGGAAGGACCTCTGTGGTGGCCGCCGTCATGGGGAGTCATTCATGATAGCTATCTCACCGTCGGCTTCCCGCCCGGGGGGCAGCCGGATCATGACCTGATACCGGCGTGGTACGAGCCCGATACGCTGCCGCGCAGGCAGAACACCGCCTACACCCTCCCCTACGTTCCATACCTCGCAGGGTACGCGGACGTAGACGGCGATGCCATTCCCGATATTCCCTGGGGGTGCCTGCCGTTCACGACCGCCGAGCAGGTCGCCGGGTACGCCTGCAAGCTGTGGGCGCTCGAGCCGACCGTTTCCGGTGCCTCCCATGTCGCTTTCTATATATGCGATCGGGATTACCAGTTCATCGGGGACGGGGCGGTCGCGCGCGCCGGCGCCGAGGCGGTCGAAGCCATTCTCCCCCCGTGGGTGAATCGAAGCCACTTGTACGTGACGGACTATCCCGACGATGGGCAGCGCAACACCGCGGCGGCGGGGCTTTGGAACGGATCGAATGCCGGTATCCATGTTCTGATGGGATCGTACAGCAACCGGTACAAGCCCGCGGATTTCTTCGACAAGGTGACCTATTCGAATCCCTGGCACATGGGGATGCTCGCGCCCTACATGAACTACTATCCCCTCGTCATCGCCAACTCGTGCGGCGGGGGCGACTGGGCGCGGACGGAGGATCCCCAGCTCGGAACGCCCGTTCTCGAGGAGTTCCTCTCCGCCTGCGATCGGGGGGCGCTCGCCTGGGTGGGGCCGTCGGTCGGCACGTGGCAGCACGGGGCTGTGCTCTTCGGGGAGTACCTCATCGAGGAGCTCTACGCCGATCCGGCTCGCTCGATGGCGGCGAGCTTTCTGGCCGCCCAGCGGTGGATGCTGGAGGATCCGGAGCTCGATTCGCCTACCAGGCTCGTCGCGCGGTCGATGTGCTTCTTCGGCGATCCGCTCGCCCCGCTGAACGAGCTTGCGATCGTGGTGGCCGCCGAGCGGCCCGAAGCGCCGCCGGTCTTCGCGCTCCGGCAAAATGTCCCCAACCCGTTCAATCCGGTGACGGCGATCAGGTACTCGATCCCCGAGGCGGGTCGGGTGAGGTTGACGGTGCATGACGTGGCGGGGCGATTGGTGCGGACTCTGGTGGACGAGGAGCAGGTGCCGCGCGCGGGAGGATACACCGTTACGTGGAACGGCACCAATGATGCGGGGCGACCTGTCGCCAGCAGCGTCTACTTCTGCCGGCTCTCGGCGAACGAATCATCGCAGACGAAGAAGATGGTGGTTCTGAAATAGGCATCCGTTCGATACCCAGCTCGACAGCGCCTCGATCCG
>DATKWS010000130.1:0-3881 GCA_035529435.1 Patescibacteria group bacterium | reverse complement strand
TGACGCGGCACATCCGCGGGCAGAGCTCGCAATTCTCCATGATCCGCCACAGCCTCTCGCCGCGCGCGGCCAGCTCGCCCGTTTCGTGGAGCTTCAGGTAGACCGGCACAAATGAAGGATCGATCGCCGCACCGGCCGAATCTGCAGTCTCCGCTCCGAGCAGCGCGGCAAAGGCCAGCCGGGAGCGTTTCCCGCCGACGAGCGGCGCGATCAACGCGGAACCCAATCCGGCCGCCGCGAGGAATGCACCCGCCGTGATGAATTGCCGTCGGGATTGTTTTTCCATCAGCCCACCTCGCCATTCGACACGATCCGCCTCACGCCGGGCCCGGCAGGTAGACGATCCCCTTGCCGCCCTCCTCGACCTCGATCGTGACCGGCCGCGACACGCCGAGACACGATCCGCCCGCCGCGAAATACTTCACGTAGACATCGTGCGTGCCCGGCTCGACCTCCATGCGGAAGAGACGCACCTCGGCGGGGAGGGTCTGCCAGGAGCGCGTGTCGGCGCGGTCGACGGCCGAGAGGGCCTTGCCGAGGATATCGACGACCAGTCCGCCCTTTTCCTTGAGCTTCGTCTGTGCGCCCACCTTGAGCGCGGTCCGGAGTGCCGCCTTGATGAGAATCATCCCGAGCCGCTTCTCGAACGACTCGAGGGCCGTCTCCTCGATCGAATCGAGCGGGATCGCCTTTCCCGCCTCCATGTTGTCGATCACCATGACACACGTTTCGACGACCCGTTCCTGGCGAACGTACCGCGGGAAGGCGAAGGTAAAGAGAACCCCGGTATTATCGAGGCTGAAGCTGCCCGGCACACCGGTCGCGTAGTGAAACGGCGTCCCGTCGGGCATCGTAAAGAATCCGAGCAGGGCGCCCCCCTCGTGCTGGAGATACCCCCGTATCTCGGTCGAGACCTTGACGGGGGCGCGCCCCACCTCGGTGAAGAGGGCGATCTCGGTGAGGTGCGGATTGATCTCCTCCGGCACGGCCGCGGCATTGAGCCTTTCGATCGCGTCGTACTCGATCCGCGCGTCGTCGGTCCGCCCCTGCGCCTCGTACAGGAGGGCGACGAGGTAGCGGGCGAAGGGAACATCGAACTTTTCCAGATTTTCCCCCTCGAATCCGTCGAGATACTGTTCGAGCCGTACGACGGTCCGGTTGCGCTCGACGAACGCTCCCTCGCGGTCGCCCTTGAGCCAGTACGCGAGCATGAGATACGTATTGATCAGTATCTTTTCGTGCGGTTCGGGCTGGAACTCCCCCATGGTGGGATTGACGAGGGCGCTCGTGACCCAATCGGCAACCGACGACGTCCCTTCGATCTCGAGAAAGCGGTTCTCGGCCGCTTGGAGATCGACGATCGCGGAGTCGTAGAGTCCGGCCGCGAGGTTCACCTTGCCTCGTTCGAGGAAAAGGAGGTACTGATCACGCCCCGACGCCTCGTCGGTCAGCGCATGCAACTCGCGCAGCGCCTCCTCGTACCGTCCGTCGTAGTAGAGGTCGCGGGAGCCCTCCATCTTTGCCGTGTAGGTGGCGCACCCCGCCGCGGCGATGAGCGCGATGACGAGTGTCAGCCTCTTCATGCGTGAACACCTCGAAGTGCGGTATCGATACATGGAAATGACAATGCGCTTCCCCGGCCCGTTCGGACCGTGCCGGGGAAGTCTTTCAGCCGGTTCTCGAATCCGTCGCTAGCGCAAACGCCCCTTCGTGCTTGCTCGTTTGAACTCGACCTCGTCGGTCCACTTGATGAGCAGCGTCTCGACCTCGAATATGTCGAGGGTGACGTTCATGTAGTTGATGTTCTCGCGCTCCTCGCGCCTCCTGATATTCGAGATCGTGCCGCGAAGGATGTACTTCGCCCCGACGAACCGGCCGATCTTGGCCGCCTTCGAGTTGTCGTACAGGTCCGTCGCCTGCATGTCGAGCTGCTCGAGTGCCATGTCGAACGCCTGGTCGTCGACGAACTGCGTCATCCCGTCCTTGATCATCTGGGTGCGGATCTTCTCGAGGATGAGGCGCGTGTTGATGTGCTCGTCGGTGTTGTTGATGAGGCTCTTGGCGAGGAGCATGACGGGCTGCTCGCCGCCGTGCAGCGCCCTGTACGACTGGATGAATCCATTCGTCTCCATCGACCCGATCATTCCGTCCGTGATCCGGAAGAGGTCGGCGCTGGTGAAGTCGGCGTCCTCGGCCGTGTCGGTCTCGAGGTCGATCTCGCGGGTGTAATCCTTCGCGCACCCGGCGAGGAGCAGCAGGCACGCGAGAACGGTCAGTACTCGTTTCATATATTCTCCCTTCCCGTTACGCGTTCATTCGATCGTGTGAACAGCACCGGGATCGTACACACACGGTGGTGCATTTTCAAGTCAAAATCCAGGGAAGGGGAATCTAAAGCAGGTATTACTTGTTCCGCATGTGGCGCGGCCGGGCGGGGCCGTTAACGGGGCGCTGCCGTTAACTACCTTGACAATCGGCCGTTTGTCGAGTATCGTAGTGCTTTGCCGTATGCGCATGCCTGAGTGGTGGAACTGGTAGACGCGCTGCGTTCAGGGCGCAGTGGGGAATTCCCCGTGGGGGTTCGAGTCCCCCCTCAGGCATTTTTTATTTCCCCGCGCGCCACGCGGGCATTCCTTGAATAGCGAGGTCAACGATGGATATGATCGTCTCCTTCCCCGGGAACAAGAAGGTCGACGCGGAATACAAAGGATTCACCATCCGGACCGATCAGCCGGTCCACGCCGGCGGGGACAACTCGGCCCCGGCGCCCTTCGACTTCTTTCTCGCGTCGATCGGCACCTGCTCCGGCATCTACGTCGTCATTTTCTGCGAGAAGCGCAACATCCCGCTGGACGGCATTCGGATCGTCCAGCGGATGGAACGAAACGCCGAGACGAGGATGATTGAGAAGATCATGCTCGATATAGAGCTTCCGCCCGATTTCCCGGAGAAATACCGCGATGCGCTGGTAAAAACGGTCGATCTCTGCACCGTGAAGAGGCACATGTTCGATCCGCCGGAGTTCGAGATCAGGACGGTCTAAGAGAGGGCTATGAGCGGTGATATCTTTATTACCGGCGGATCGGGAAACACGGGCCAGGCGCTTCTCCGGCGTATCCTCGCCGATCCGGCGCTGAAGGGCGCCGCCCTGACCTGCCTCGCGCGCCCCGGCGGGCGCCGCGGGAATCTCGAGCGCTTCCCCGTGCGCATCGTCGAGGGTGATTCCTCCGACGCCGCATCCCTCGGCCGCGCATACGGCGGCGAGCCCACCGTGATCCACATTTCATCCATATTTCATGCCGATGAGGTCCTGCGGGGCTGCCGCGGCATGGAGCGGCTCATCGCGATCAGCTCCACTGGGGTTTTCTCACGGTACCGCAGCCTCGCCGGGAGTATCGCAGCGGGGGAGCGGGCGATCGAGCGCTCGGGCGTGCCCTACATGATCCTCCGCCCGACGATGATCTACGGCTCGCCGGCCGACCGGAACATCTCGCGGCTCATTCAGCTCGTGCGTCGCTCGCCGGTCATTCCCCTCCCGGGAGGAGGCGGCTCGACATTCCAGCCGGTCCACGTGGACGATCTCGCATCGTGCATCGTCGCCGCGCTCGAGCGCCCCGCAAGCGCCGGAAAGACGTACAATATCCCCGGCGGGAGCGCGCATACGCTGAAGGAGATCGTATCGATCATCGCGGAGCTGCTCGGAAAGCGTGTCGTCACGATCCCCGTGCCGTTCGCGGCGGCCGACGCGGCCGTCCGTCTCTACGAGCGTTTCGCATCCCGGCCGAGGCTGCGCCGCGAGCAGATACTCCGCCTGCGGGAGGACAAGTCATACGATATCTCGGAAGCCGCGCGGGATCTCGGGTACGCACCGATGCCGTTCC
>DATKWS010000129.1:0-40882 GCA_035529435.1 Patescibacteria group bacterium | reverse complement strand
TCCTTCGGTCTTCAGAAAGTGGCCGGTCTCCAGTTCCCCGACATTGCCGGTCAGCCCTCGATGATGCTGTGCGACGGGGAGTATCTCTACATCGCGGGAGGCGACAGGATCAAGAAGGTGGACATCACGGATCCCTACAATTCCGATGGTTTGTGTTGCTACGCGGTCGAGTCCGCCGGGGATCATCTGTACGTGGAGTTCGGGGAGTCCCTCGAGATCGTGGGGTACTCGGAGATCATTCTCCCGACCGTCATGGTGCCGGATGAGGCGGTCTATTTCAGTGTCGTCTGCACGGACCACGATGCGCCGGTCTGCTTCGATCATGAACTGGAGCTCGTGTCGAGGCAGAATCCCGTATCGTTCTCATCGCTCCGAGGCAATCCAGTTGCGTACTATTCGGTGGGCAAGTCGAACGACTCGACGTTTGTCGTGTTCAACACGATTGATCCCACCGATCCGGTTCCCCTGAAGGTGTTCGAGAGTCCATGGTCGCGGTTCTGGGTGGACGACGACCCCCTATACGGTGAGTACTGGCTCACGATGAATCGTGCGTACGCGTTCGACGACCAGTACCTGTTTGTCGGTATGCAGCGATCCACGAGCGTTCCGTTCAGCTCGGTCTATGTGTTCGATCTCTATTCACCGGAACCGGAGCCGGTGTACGCCCTGGGGGACATGGAGCTCGGGCAGTACAAGAACGGATCACTCGCAAGCTGGGGAAAGTTCCTCTACTACTGTGATCAGGTGAACGATTCTCCGGATTATTACCAGCTTCAGGTTTTCGAAAAGGCGACCGGATGCGATGCCGCGATGAACATGGCGATCGGTCCGGATCCGATCGCCGATGCCTACGAAGTCGGGCAGAACGTGATCATCTCGTGGACGTGCACGGGTTGCCCGATACGGGTCCATATCACATTGGTCGAGGATATCAATCACACGCAGACAATCGCGGTTCTGAGAAAATTCGATGAACCGGATCTATCCGCCAACTCGATCACCTGGCAGGCCGAGGGGATCAGTTCCGATCCCGATAACCACACGTACCGCATTTCCATCATGGTGACGAATATCGAGGGGGTAGACGACTACTGCGTTTCGCAAGATTTCAGCATCCAGGAGGAGCTCGGAACGGGCAAGGGCGGCCAAGTGCCGATTCTTGGATTCGGAACCGACGGGGGAGAGGAACGGGAATATCCCCTCCCCGGTTTGACGGCACTGCCGTCGTGGGAGCATCAGTGGAGCTATTGGCTGTTTCCCGTCGATCCCGCCGTGAGGGGTGGGGAGATATCCCTCACCGTGGGCGGATGCAGGGGATCTGTGACCCATCTGTCGGCCATGGAGATGATCTCCGTCGACGCTCCGGAGGAGTATAGATTGGTAATGATGAACAGCATTCCCGTTCTATCGGGGGACGGCGAAGCGTATCTCGGAGTGGATCTTCTGCTCGGCGAAGAAGCCGGAGCGACCGGTCGAAGCGATGACGGTCTATCCATTGAAAAGCTCCCCTGCGTGGAGGCCGGCGGGACGGTCGAGATTCGATCGAACGAGCATGTCACGTTCACGTATCGCGTACCCGGTACAAAGGAGGGCGCCAAGCGTTACTACGTGCTGCGGTACGGCGGACGGTTGGTTGTGTCGGGTGGGGAGGGGGAAGAGGACGTGCCGAGGGTGAGCAGGGTCGGTGTGCGTATTTACGATGTGGCGGGGCGCCTTGTGCGGACACTGTGGGATGATACATGCAAACCGGGGATATATACGCACACCTGGGACGGACGCAATTCCAACGGGCATCCCGTGTCCGGCGGCGTCTATTTCTGCCGGCTGACATTCGACGGCGGCAGCGAGGAGATCACACGGAAACTGGTTTTGCTGCACTGAAGAAGATAAGTGCTCCTCGGGAGCTGCAGGATGATTACCCCCGTGAATTGAGCGGCACCCCCTATACCCGACTTCCTTAAAAAATGGGAACTTGTGCCGCTCTTTTATGTGTATAATTTATTGTCGTCCAGGGGCGGCATGTAACATTTCCGCCCCACCCCCAGTACAATCAACGGGGAGTGTTGCGCCTGTTCGTTCTTGAAAGAGATGAGACATTGTAGTAATTTAGCTTGATATTTATTCTTGGCGGCGGTTTTCTCGCGGGTTTCGCCGTATGACTGTCAAGGCGTGCTCCCGGAGAGCAGCCCGATCGGACGCGAAACCGGAAGTGCGATCGTCGATATACCGTGATACGTCGTTTTTCCAGTATGTAGTTCGCTTGGGAAGGAGTATGAACCTATGGCGATCGATGTCAAACAGATCGGTGAAAAGGTCCAGAAGGAGAGTGCACTGCTCGCCCGCGTGCGGGATGAGATCGGCAAGATCATCGTCGGCCAGCAGTATCTCATCGAGCGGCTGATGATCGGGCTTCTCTGCAACAACCATGTCCTGATCGAGGGGGTGCCGGGACTTGCCAAGACCCTGTCCGTGACGACGCTCGCCCGGGCGGTCCAGGCGTCGTTCCAGCGGATACAGTTCACGCCGGATCTTCTCCCGGCGGACCTCATCGGCACCCTGATCTACAACCCGCGATCGGGGGAATTCACGACGAAGAAGGGACCGATCTTCGCCAACATCATACTCGCCGACGAGATAAACCGGGCGCCGGCCAAGGTGCAGAGCGCCCTGCTCGAAGCGATGCAGGAGCGGCAGGTGACGATCGGGGAGGAGAGCCATCCGCTCGACGATCCGTTCCTCGTGCTGGCGACCCAGAATCCGATCGAGCACGAGGGGACCTATCCACTCCCCGAGGCCCAGGTCGACCGGTTCATGCTGAAGCTCAAGGTCACCTACCCCAGCAAGGAGGAGGAGAAGAAGATCCTCCGGAAGATGGCGTCATCCGCGCCCAAGCTCGATGTCGAGGCGGTGATCGAACCGGCCGACATCAAGCGGCTCCGCGCGCTGGCCGACGAGATCTACATGGACGAGAAGGTCGAGGATTACATCATCGGCATCGTGCAGGCGACGCGTACGCCTGAAGAGTACGGGCTCGACGTGGCCCCCCTCATCCAGTACGGCGCCTCGCCACGCGCGACGATCTACCTCGCGATGGCGTCGCGGGCGCACGCGCTCCTCCAGGGCCGCGGCTACGTGACCCCGCAGGATGTGAAGTCGATCGGCATGGACGTTCTCCGGCACCGTGTCATCATCACGTACGAGGCCGAGGCCGAGGAAAAGATCCCGGAGGATGTCGTCGCCGCCATTTTCGACAATGTGCCGGTGCCGTAAGCGAACGGAGTGCTCGGACGATGATCCCAGAGGAACTCGCGAAGAAGATACGGATCCTCCAGATCACAACCCGCAAGGTGGTGAACGATGTGCTCGCCGGCGAGTACGGGAGCGTGTTCCGGGGGCGGGGAATGGATTTCGACGAGGTCCGCGAGTACATGCCGGGGGACGATATCCGCACGATAGACTGGAATGTCACGGCGCGGATCGGTCATCCGTACGTGAAGCGTTTCGTCGAGGAGCGGGAGCTGACCGTCATCTTTCTCGTCGATCTCTCGGCGTCGGGCGCGTTCGGGAGCGTCGACAAGCTCAAGAACGAAGTCGCGGCGGAGTTGTGCGCGCTTCTCGCCTTTTCCGCGGTCAAGAACAACGACAAGGTCGGACTCGTCGTTTTTACCGATCAGGTCGAGATGTTCATTCCGCCGAAGAAGGGGACCCAGCACGTCCTGCGCGTCATCAGGGAGCTGCTGAACTTCAAGCCGCGGCAGGCGCAGACCGATATCGTGGGTGCGCTCGAGTACCTCGGCAGGGTGACGACGAAGCGCGCGGTCGTTTTTCTCGTTTCCGATTTCCAGGCGGAGGGATTCGAAAAGCCGATGCGTGTTCTGGCCAAGCGCCACGATCTCATCGCCGTCACGGTCGTCGATCCGCGGGAGGTGCGTCTCCCCAATGTCGGGCTCATCGAACTGGAGGATGCGGAGACGGGGGAGCTGATCCTCGTCGATACCTCGAGCGCCGCGGTGCGCAGGAGCTACGAGCGTCTCGGCCGGGAGCGGGCCGATCGTTTCAGGGAGCTGTTCGCCTCGATGGGCGTCGATCAGATAGATGTCATTACGGGAAAGGATTACGTGCCCAAGCTCGTGCATTTCTTTAGGGTCCGCGAGCGGCGGCATTGATCCGGACCGGCCGACCGGTCCCGGTCCCGCGGCATGGACCGCCGCACGGACGGGCGGTACCGGGCCGTAACGATAGCTGACGGAGGTTTTCATGTCGGACGATCTGAATCTCACCCTGCACCACGAGCGACCCGGCCCGAAAGGGCCCGGGCGTCGGGTCGCCGTGCTGCTCATCCTCGTGCTGGCGGTCGGGATAATCAATGTGGTGCTGGCGTTGCGTCCCGAGGAAAAGCGCACGATCTCGATCGGCGGGCTCTCGCGGGAGAATCTCGAGGAGCTCGCGCTCAAGCTCGAGAAGCAGGACCTCCCCGGGGCGGCGGCGCGCGTGTGGATCGAGTACCTCGATGCGACGAAACCGGCAACCGAGGAGCGGGCGCGCATCTGGTACCGGATCGGCAAGATTTACCAGAACGGCGGGGACTACGAGCGCGCCCTCGAGGCGTACTACCGCTCGGAAGCGACGATGGGGCTCGATGAGCTGGCGACCGAGATCGGGCGCCGCACCGCCGAGTGTCTCGAGAACCTGGGCAGGTTCGCCGCCCTCCGGTTCGAACTGGAGGAGCGGACCTCGTATACCGCGGGTGATTCGACGGCGGGGAGCGACGTTCTCGCTGAAATCGGCAGCTGGAAGATCACGCGCGCCGAGCTCGACATGATGGTGGAGGCGGAGATCGAGGCACAGCTGTCGCAGCTCGCCGGGAGCCTCGCGCCCGAGGAGCGGCGGATGAAGAAGGAACGGCTCCTCGATCAGGTGTTGCGTGAGGGGGAGCGGGGGAGATGGCTGGAGCGGTTCATCGCGGAGGAGCTCCTCTACCGGAGCGCGCGGGAGGAGGGCATTTACGAGAATCCCGAGGTTCGCTCGCTGCTCCGGAACGTGGAGCGTAAGCTCCTCGCCCAGAAGATGATGGACCGCGAATACGCTTCCCGCATCACCGCGATCCCCGAGGAGTTGAGAAGTTATTACGATTCTCATATGGATGATTTCAAGGTGGACGGCGCACAGAAGGGTTTCGAGGAGTCGCGGAACGAGGTCTACGCGGCGGTGCGCATGCAGAAGGAAATGGCGATTCAACGCGAGGTGCTCGAGTCTTTGATGGAGAAGTACGACGTCGTGATCCATCGCTCGCGGCTCTAGCCGCAGCGGGGAGTATGGATCACATCGGCACGTCGCGGAACGGATCGGATAATTCGCGAATCGGATCGGATATGACGATGTACGTGGAAACGGGAGCGAGTGGCTGCCGGAAGCCCCCAAACGGGAGACGCCGTATCGGGCGGCGCATCGCCCTCTTCGTGCTGTATGCCGTTTCCATTCAGCTTCTCGTGGGCTCCTGCCGTGAGGAGGCGGGCGATGGCGGAACGGCGGCCGTGTACGAGATCGACAGGAACTACCGCCGCGGCCCGGTCAGTTTCCGCGTGGCCATCGATCGGAAGGAGATCACGATAGCGGAACGGGTGACGATGCTCCTCGAGGCGCGCGCGGAGGAGGGGTACCAGGTGGAGCTTCCACGGTTCGGAGAGAAGCTCCAGCAGTTCGGCATAGTCGATTACCGCAATCCGCAGCCCGAGCTCGAGGAGGGGGGCGTGGTCGTGACGCGGAGGACGTACGAGCTGGAACCGTTTCTCTCCGGCGATTACCGGGTGCCCCCGATGGCGCTCACCTTCTGGCAGGAGGGGGACACGATGCTCCACCGGCTCGAGTCCGACACCCTCACCGTCCGCGTGCGCTCGATCATCCCCGGGGACGAAGTCGACCTCGCGATAAGGGATATTGCGGGACCGGTGTCCTATCCGAAGAATTACGCCACCCTGTACATCATCGCGGGGTGCGTGGCGGCGGCCGTCGCGGCGGTGTTCTTCCTGCGGCGGTTCCGCAGGCGAAGGGAGGAGGCCGCCCGGCGCGTACCCGCCCACGAGATCGCCTACATGCGCCTCGAGCGCCTGCTGGCGGGGGGCATGCTCGACGAGAAACGGTACCGCGAGTTCACGGCGGCGGTGTCGGATATTCTCCGGTACTACATAGAGGATCGATTCGGCCTGCGCGCCCCCGAGCGAACGACGGAGGAGTTCCTCCTCGAGGCGGGGGCCGGGCTCCCCGTAAACGCGGAGCAGAAGGATTTACTGAAGTTGTTTCTCGTGCACTGCGATCTCGTCAAGTTCGCGGCGCTCGAGCCATCCGCCGAGGACGTGAAACGGACCTTCGAGACATGCAGGGATTTCATCGATACGACGAAGCGGGAGGAGGAGGTGAGCAGGGCCGCCTAGCCGGCCGGCGTGTTCAATGCGATTCGCGTCACCATGGGCGTTTCTCGTTCTCGTCGTGCTTCCCCTCGTGCTCCTGTACGTGTCGAGGCGCGGAAAGAGCGGCAGTCTCCTCTTCTCGTCCCTCGCAAGCGCGAGGCGGGCGGGGCAATCCCTCCGGCAGCGCCTTGCCGTCCTGCCGGTCGCGATTCGCGTCCTCGCCGTGGTGCTCCTCGTCATTGCGCTCGCGCGGCCGCAGATGGGGCGCGAGAAGGTCAAGGACGTCACCAAGGGCGTGGCGATCGAGATGGTGATCGACCGTTCGGGAAGCATGGGGGCTGAGATGGACTACCGGGGCCGGAGGCTCAACAGGCTCGAGGTGGTGAAACGGGTCTTCGAGGAGTTCCTCATCGGCAACGATGGGAGTCTCAAGGGCCGTCCGAACGATCTCGTCGGCATGATATCCTTCGCCCGGTATGCCGACACGATGGCGCCGCTCACGCTCGGACACGGGGCGCTGCTCAGGTTTCTCGAGAGCGTCCAGCTCGTTCAGCGAAAGAACGAGGACGGCACCGCGATCGGAGATGCCCTCGCCCTCGCCGCGGCGCGCCTCAGGACCGCGGAGGAGAACCTCGCGCGGTTCGCCTCGGAGGAGGGGGAAAAGGAGTACGAGATCAAGAGCAAGATCATCATCCTCCTGACCGACGGCCAGAACAATTACGGCAAGCGCACGCCGCTCGCGGCGGCCGGTCTCGCCGCCGAGTGGGGGATCAAGGTCTATGCGATCGGCGTGGGGACCGAGGAGGGGATCAGCACGGTGCAGACGCTGTTCGGGCGGTTCAAGGTTCCCACGGGGACGGGGGTGGACGTCGAAACGCTCGGGCGGATCGCCGAGGAGACGGACGGTATCTTCAGGCTGGCGGAAAGCGAGGAGTCGCTCAGAGAGGTGTATGAAGAGATAGATGCGCTCGAGAAGAGCGAGATCGAGTCGATTCGCTATGTCGATTACAAGGAGCTGTTCATCCCCTTCGTGCTGGCGGCGCTGTGCCTGATGCTTCTCGAGGTGGCGCTGGCAAATACGATCTTCAGGAGGATTCCGTGAGGCGGGATGCGCCACCCGGCGCGTGATGGACAAGGACCGGACGATGACCCCGGGGGAGGACGGGGCAAGGAAGATCATGCATCTCGGAAACGTGAAGATGCTCTCGCTGCTGTGGCTCGTGCCGGCGATCCTCGTCCTGTATGCATGGGCCGCCCACAGGCGCAGGCGCGCGGTACGCCTGTTCGTCGAAGCGGATATCCTCGACCGGCTCGTGCTGTCCGTCAATCCGGCGGGCAGATGGTGGAAGGCCGTCCTGATCGTTCTCGGCGTCGTCTTCGTAATACTCTCTCTCGCCAGGCCGGCATGGAATCCCAAGCCACGCACGGTGGAGCGCCGCGGGCGGGACATCGTGTTCGTCCTCGATGTCTCGAGGAGCATGCTGGCCGAGGATCTCGCCCCGAACAGGCTCGAACGTGCGAAGCTCGCCATCACCGATATGATCGAACGGCTCCAGGGTGATCGCGTGGGGCTCGTCGTCTTCGCCGGTTCCGCCGTGCTGAAATGTCCCCTCACGATGGATTACGGATTCTTCAAGCTGATGCTCGATGATGTAAATATCACGAGCGCCTCACGCGGCGGCACGATGATCGGTGATGCGGTACGCAAGGCCCTGGACGAGGCGTTCGATGATCAGGAGAAGAAGTACAAGGATATCATACTGATCACCGACGGGGAGGATCATGAATCGTTCCCCGTCGAGGCGGCGGAGGAGGTGGGGGACCGCGGGATCCGGATCATCGCCGTCGGTCTCGGCGACGAGATCCAGGGGAAGCGCATACCCATCACCGACGAGAACGGCAAGCGGACCTTCATGACCTACCAGGGACGTGAGGTGTGGAGCAAGCTCGGCGCGGCGACCCTGCGCAAGATGGTCAACCAGACGCCGGGAGGCCGGTACCTCAACGTGGCGACGGGCACGATCGATCTCGGGGACGTGTACACGAAGCTGATCGCCGGTGAGGAGAAACGTGAGATCGAATCGAAGACGGTGAAGCTCTACGAGGAGAAATTCCAGATATTCGTCTCGATCGCGATCTTTCTGTTGCTGGTCGAGATGCTGGTGGGAGAGCGGAGGAGGGTGGTGGGATGAGCATGCGCGGCATGGGGAGAATGGCGGTAGGCGGGAAGGGTCGGCGCGCCGCTCCGGAGCGTACCCTTTCTTCCATGATAATCTGCGCGGGTATCGCACTCACGCTGTGCATGGCGGTCGTCCCTGCCTTCGCCGATTCCCCCGCCAGGCTCGTCGACCGGGGCAACAAGAGCTATGCCGGCGAGGAGTTCGACAGGGCCATCGAGTATTACGACAAGGCGTCGGTCGGTGCGCCGGAATCCCCCATCGTCGCGTTCAATTTGGGGAATGCCTACTACCGGAAAAAAGAATATGACGCTGCACGCGAGCGGTACGGTGACGCGGCCCTGAAGGCGAAGGATCTCTCCCTCGAGGCGAAGGCCTGGTACAACACGGGGAACTGCGCGTTCCGGCAGGGTGAGCGCCAGGTCGACGGCGATATGGAAAAGGCCCTCGAGTTTTTCCAGGAGAGCGTCCAGCTCTACACCACGGCCCTCGGGAAGGATCCGAACATGAACGAGGCGGCGCACAACATCGAGGTGGCGCGTCTCATCATCAAGGACCTCCTCGATAAGATACAGAAGCAGAAGGAGCAGATGCAACAGCAGCAGCAACGGCTGCAGGCGGTTATCGATTCCCTCCGCGCCCTTATCCGGAGCCAGGAGGAGGCCGCCGCGGCGAGCACGGAGCTCGGCGCGGCACCGGACAAGAATTCGAAACGCTGGATCGATGATCTCCGGAACGTGGAAAAGCGGCAGGAAGGTATCGCCGCCGGCACCGCCGCCGTGCAGGACTCGCTGCATGCGATGTTTCCCGATTCGATACCTCCTCCGGTCGAGAAGGCCGCCTCCCACCTCGATTCATCGCTCGTCGATCAGAACGTCGCTTTTGAGAGGCTCGCCGCGCGGCAACCCGAACGGGCCGCCGGAGAACAGGAACATTCGCTCTATCAGCTGAAAAAGGCGCTCGAGGCACTGACGAAGGATCAGGATGGGTCCCAGGGACAGGATCAACCGCAGGAGGGCGAACAGCAGCAACAGCAGCAGCAACAGCAGCAGCAACAACAGCAGGAACAACAGCAGGTGGAACAGCAGGAACGGCAGAACGAGACGGCCCAGGGAATCCTCGAGGAGGAGAAGGAGAACAAGGAGAAACAACACAAGGCCGGGCAGGGTTATCGTTCGGTCGACAAGGATTGGTAGCACCGCGTCCGTGCGCGACGGGGTTGATACGGGACGCCCCGTTCGGTATCTTTGCGTGGTGAACAGGATGAATCATATGCCGGAGCGAAAACGATACGGAATGGTGCGGGAGACGGCGGCGGCCCCTCCACCGGAGAATCACGGCACCCACGCCGCCCGTTCGGATAGGGCGGCATCCGCGTGGGGGACCGTCGCTGCGGTGTTTCTCGTCGTTGCCCTGACCGTCTTTCTCCCCTTCCCGGCCGCCGCGCAGCAGGTGTCGGTCAGAGTCGAGCTCGAGACGCGGGATGTGTACATGGGGGAATCGTTCCTGATGCAGCTCGTGGTCGACGGCGCGGACCGCGCCGCGGACCCCGATCTCTCATCACTGGAGAACGACTTCGTCGTCGAGTTCCGCGGCGGTTCGAACAACAGCAGCCAATCGATATCGTTCATCAACGGGCGCTGGAGCCGCACGGTGCAGAAAGGATTCGTATTCTCGTACCAGCTGACGCCGAAGCGCGTCGGCAGGCTCACCATAGCCCCCATCACGGTCACGGTGGAGGGAAAGGCGTTCATCACCGACGCGGTTGCCATTACGGCCCGGGCGCCGGAAGAGACCGATTATTTCAAGGTACGCATCACGCTCTCGCGCGGGATATGCTACGTCGGCGAGCCGGTGATTCTGACCGTGACCTGGTATCTCCGCCAGGATGTTCAGAATTTCAGTTTCATCGCGCCGCTCCTCGAAAGCACCGACTTCGTTTTCGAGAATCCCGAGGTCGAGATCGACCGGAACAAGAAGTACTTCCGCATTCCGCTCACCGGCGGAGAGGTCATCGCGGTGAAGGATCGGGGAATGCTCGACGGAGAGAGTTACGCGACACTCACCTTCCGCAAGGCGCTCATACCGAAGCGCGCGGGAGATTTCGACATCCCCGAGGTCATCGTCGCATGCGAGTCGGGAGGCGGATTCCGCAGCAACCGCGACATGTTCAACGATTTCTTCTCGGATGATTTTTTCAGTTTCAAGCGTGAGCGGGTCAAGAAGTACGTGATCCCATCCAACCGGCTGGCCCTGCACGTCAAGGAGCTGCCGTTCGAGGGGCGTCCCGACGGATTCTTCGGACATGTCGGTGAGTACCGCATCTCGACGTCCGCCGAGCCGACCGAGGTCAACGTGGGGGATCCCATCACCCTCAGCATAACGCTCGAGGGGCCCGACTACCTTGGGAGCGTCGATCTGCCGCCGCTCGGCGATCAGGATGATCTCGCCGAAAACTTCAAGATCCCCGATGACCGCGCCGACGGCACGGTCGAGGAGAAACGCAAGGTTTTCACACAGACGATACGGGCCAAGCTCCCGTCGGTGAAGGAGATACCGCCGATCCAGCTCGTCTATTTCGATACGACGGAGGGACGGTACCGGGTAACGAGCTCGAAACCGATCCCCATCACGGTACACGAGACCAAGGTCGTCACGGCACTCGACGCCGAGGGGATCGAGCAGGCACCATCGGGGACGCCGGTGGCGCGGTGGAAGGAGGGGATCGCCTACAATTACGAAGGGCAGGACCTCCTGACACCGCAGTCGATCGGCCTCGGTACGATTCTTCTCGACCGTTCCCGTATTGCCGTCATCGTGCTTCCGCCGGTGCTGTACCTGATTCTGCTCTTCGGCACCATGGCCGCACGGCGCCGGGCCGCCGATCCCGAAGCGCGCCGCGCGCGCGGGGCCCTCAAGCGCCTGCGAACCGACCTCGACGTGGTGGCCCGTGACGGGGATATTTCCCAGTCCGATCTGTGCCGCCGCGTCATGGATGCGCTTCGCGAGTATCTCGGCGACAAGTTGAGACGCCCCGGCTCCACACTGACCGCGATGGACGCGGAACGGCTGCTCGGGGAACGCGGCGTCCCCGGTGAGGTGATACGCGACGTGCGGGAGGCAATCGGGACCTGCGAGGCGGGCACCTACGCGGGCGGTGCATCAGATACGCTGAACCGCGAGGATCTCATCGCACGGGTCATGGAGGCCTCACGGAAACTGGACAGGAGCCTATGAAACGGAGATCCATACGGATTGCATTGAATTCCGCGGTCATCGCCGTGGTCCTCGTCTGTATCGCACCGGCGACCGCTCCCTGCGGGGACTTGCCGCTGCCGGAAATGCAGCATCACCTCGCCGAGGCGGAGGAGAGCTTCCGCAGGGCGATGGCCCTCGACCAGACCAAGCCGGATGAGGCGCTCAACGTGTACCAGAAATCGATCATGCACTTCGAACGTATCATCGACGAGGGGGGCGTACGCAACGGCAGGCTGTACTACAATCTCGGAAACGCATACTTCAGGTGGGGTGATATCGGCCGCGCCATCCTCAACTACAGGCGGGCGGCACTGTATATGCCGAATGATCCGAATCTCAAGCAGAACCTCGAATTCGCCCGCAGCAGGCGGGAGGATTCGATCGAGAGAAAACAGGCCGAGAAGGTATTCAAGACGCTCTTTTTCCTCCACTACGACGTTCCATCGAACGTGCGCCTCGCGATCTTCAGTTATGCGTTCGCGCTCGTGTGGGTCTGTGCCGCGGTGCTGCTCTTCACCAAGAGGGGCGGCATGCGCCTCCTACTGGTGGTATCGGCCCTCGTGAGCGCACTGTTCCTGGCATCGCTAATCGTCGAGTCGGTGAGCCTCGCCCGCAAATCGGACGGCGTGATCGTGGCGGATCAGGTTGTCGCCCGCAAGGGGGACGCAGAGACATACGAGCCGAGCTTCACCGAACCGCTGCACGCGGGAACGGAGTTCAGCCTCTTGACGCGGCGGACCGGCTGGTTGCACGTCGAGCTCGAGGACGGTGCCCGGTGCTGGCTGCCCGCGGCCAGCGGCGAGCTCGTACTCGAATGATCGGCCCGGGTGCCGCACCGCCGGCCCGGCACGAAGCACTTCCCGTCGACCTGTCAGAAAGGAGTGAATGCACATGCTATCCAGTCGTCCCGCCGCCGTTCTCGCCGTCGTCATCGTGGTGATCGCCGCCTGCGCCGCCTTCGCGGAGGGGGCCACGGGGCTCTCGCCCGGCGAGATCAAAGAGCTGAGGGAGTCCTTCGAGCTCGACGCGGGCGCACGGGCCCTCCTCAACGCGGTCACGAACAACAACGACACACGCAAGCTCACGTACAACCGGGAAATTCTGCTGCATCACGACGATGTGTACGATTTCAAGCTCGATGCAAAGGGGATCACGGACCAGAAGCAGAGCGGCCGGTGCTGGCTGTTCGCCGGATTCAACGTCATGCGGCCGGCGGTCAGGAAGCGGTACAACATCGAGAACTTCGAGTTCTCGGAGAGCCATCTCTTTTTCTGGGACAAGCTCGAGAAGGCCAACATGTTTCTCGAGGCGATCATAGAGACGCGGGATCGTGATATAGACGACCGCGAGCTGCAGACCCTGCTGGAGAATCCCGTGCCGGACGGCGGGTGGTGGTCGTATGTCGTGACCCTGATCGACAAGTATGGAGCGGTCCCCAAGAGCGTGATGCCCGAGACGGAGCACTCGAGCAGCACGAAGAACATGAACGCCCTTCTCGACCGGCTCATGCGGAGCGATGCGGCGAAACTCCGCCGTCTCGCCGCGGATGGGGAGGAGGTGTCCGCACTCCATGATCTCAAGAAGGAGATGCTGAAGGATGTGTACCGCATCCTGGCGTTCCATTTGGGCGTTCCACCCGAGCGTTTCACGTGGCGCTTCGAGGACAAGGACGACAACATCGTCGAGCAGGAGTACACACCGCTGTCGTTCTACCGGGAAGCGGTCGGCGTCGATCTGTCGGAATACGTCTCGATATTCGATCACCCTGCGCATCCCTACGGGAAGTACTACCGGATCAGGTACTGCCGGAACATGACCGGTGCACCCGACATGGATTTCATCAATATGGATATCGCGCACCTCAAGAAATTCGCCCTCGACGCCGTCATGGAGGGCGAACCGGTATGGTTCTCCGCCGATGTCGGTAAGGGGAACGATGGTGAGCACGGCATACTTGCCGTCGGCATGTACGATTACGGTGCGCTGTTCGGCATCGATCCGGCACTCACAAAGGCGGAGCGGGTCCAGTATCGCGGGAGCACGCCGAATCATGCCATGGTGCTGATAGGCGTCGATATCGACGATGGAAAGCCGGTCAAGTGGCTCGTAGAGAATTCCTGGGGTACCGACCGGGGCGACAAGGGACGCTGGGCCATGTACGACGATTGGTTCGACGAGTACGTCTACACGGTCATCATTCACAAGCGGTACCTGCCCGGCGACGTTCTGGACCTCCTCGACACCGAGCCGGAGATTCTCCCCGCATGGGACCAGATGCGCGAGGCGTTCCGCTGAGGATTCCGCGCCATGCCACTGCAGCGGCGATTCGGCCATCGCGATGTTCGCCGGGTGGGGTACGCGGACATTTTCATGGAAATCGGCGCCGTCGGAAAATTAAAAAAAATATCATGGTGCGACGGTATAAGACTCACGCCATTTCCATACCGCGGCATATAATTTTTACACAGTCATCTTTTTATACCAGTCTTTACCTCAATCCGCTCAATGAGTTCCGTATTGGCGGTAATGAATCTTTACATGCCCGTCAATAAGTCTTGTACCGTTTCCGTTTTCGTAGCCATTTTTATTTATATAAGATCATGAGAAACAACACGTTGCGATGAGAAACGATGAGGAACGATAGTCCACGTTTTGGAATGATATATGCGAAAGTACCTTATATCCGATGTTAATCGGAGATATCGGGACTCCGCATTCACCTTCAGGTGCCGGAGTGGAAAGACCCATGGGGGTGAGTCCTCTGGGAGTGGTACCCAGAGGGCTCAATATTTATGGTCCGTGCAATCGGCCGTATTCGTGCTGACAACGAAATTGGGATTTCCGCTCCCCCGGGCATTGACACTCCCCGCCCTCTCCTATATACTACTCCAATTCTTGAACCTCCGCGGATCGTTCGCCATCAGGAGGCATTGTGAAGGAAATCGTCAGAAAGATCATGGAAACGGAGCGCGAGATCCGGGAGAAGGTCGACCAGGCACGCGGGGATGCGCAGCGGATCGTGCGCGAGGCCGAAAAGAGGAGCCGGGAACTGATCGAGGAGCGCCGGCAGAATACCGCCCACGAGGCGCAGGAAACGATAGCGCGGATGAAGAAAGAGGCGGAGGAGGAGAAGGCGCGCCAGATAGACAAGGTCAAGGGCGGCAGCTCCGAACTGATAGAGAAAAAGAAGGCAGAGATAGAACGGGCGGTACGCCGCATCGTCGATACGGTGCTCGGTGCATAAACCGGCAGTGTGCGGAAGGCATACGCAGAGGCATTCAAAGAAGGATTCACGCGCGCAATGATTTTCGGACCGGTAAGCAAGTATTCACTGGTGAATGCCAAGGTGCGGGCGAGGCTCAGCACGCTGCTCGCCCCGGAGCTTGTCAACCGCCTCGCCGAGACGCGCGACCTCCCCGAATTCTACGCGGTGCTCGGCGGAACGGTCTACGAGGATATATTCTCGAAACCCGAGATAACATTCGATCCGCGCGTCGGGGAGCGCCTTCTGATCGAGCGGGAAATCGGCTGGCACGCGGAGCTGCTGCGGGATCTCCGCGGCGCCGAGAAGGCTCTCATCGCCCACTTCATCGAGAAATACGAGATAGAGAATCTCAAGGTGGTCCTCCGGATGCGCGAGGGAAGCCGCGGCGAGGAGGAGATGAAGTATATCATTCGCCGGGAGCTGCCCCATTCGCTTCCTTACCAGGCGATTGCCGAGGCGCACTCGATCGAGGAGACACTCGTACTGCTGGGGGGTACACCCTTCATGGGAGCGATGCAGGCGGTGCTCGACGACTACAAGGAGCGGGGCACGCTGTTTCCCATCGAGATAAACCTCGAGGTGGATTATTACCGCCGCCTCTTGAAGCTCGTCAGGGCCCTCTCGAAAAGGGATCGCGAGATCGCCATGCAGCTCGTCGGCATTGAAATCGACCAGAAGAATATCGGGTGGCTGGTGCGTTTGAAATTCTACTACGATGTTCCCGTCGGCGCTTTGCTCGATTACCATATACCCGGCGGGTACCGGATGACGAGGGACCGTCTCACGCGCGCATTCAGGGCCGATACGCTGCGGGAGGTTCTGATGGTCGCCCTGGAGAAATCGTTGGGGCAGGCGACCGATGCACTGATACGGGAAGGCCAGCTGAGCAAGCTCTACCTGCTCGAGATCATTCTCTGGAACCAGCTGATCGCCGAGGCGAAGCACGCGCTCATGGGATTTCCATTCACTATCGGGACCATTCTCGCGTACCTGATCCTCAAGCGTACCGAGATCCGGAACATCATCACCATCCTGAACGGAAAGGTTTACCGCATGGATCGCGGGGAGATCGAGAGCCACCTGCGGGTGTCGTTCTGAGGGGAATGATATGTTTACACCCGAGCGGATGCATCAGGTGAACGTCGTCGTATTCGAAACCGAGGTCGATTCGGTGGCGAAGGCGATCGTGCGCCTCGGGATGCTGCACCTCGTACAGCTCGGTGATCAGGAGGAATGGGCGGAGAATCTCGAGGGGTTCCAGGCGCGAAAGGTCAGCGAGGAGATCGATCAGTTGCGGGCCCGCGTTTCGACGTTGATGAAGAATCTCGCGATCCGCAGGCTCCCGCCGGGGCCGGTGGATGACCGCCACCTCGAGGTATCCCCCTCCGATCTCACCACAATGGGCACCGAGGTATCGTCTCTCGAGACCAAAGTGGAGGCAATGGTCGAGCGCCGCAAGGAGATCGAGGTCCGGTTGGAACGGCTGCAGGGCATCTTGAACGAGGTAGCGCCGCTCGAAACGGTGGGCCTGCCGCCGGCGATGACCCCCTACACGTTTCTCGAGATTCATTACGGCGAGGTTCGTTCCGAGAATCTCGGCTATATAAACGAGAAGATCGCCCCGCTCGCCGCCGTTGCATTACAGCTCGTCCACCGGGATGACCGTGAGGTGATCCTCCTGATCGGGCTCAAGACGGACCGCCTCAAACTCAAGCGAATCCTCAGGGAGGCTTCGTTCGAGGAGATCGAGATGCCCGAGGAGGCGACCAAGGGGACGGGGATGGTGACGGGGGAGCTGGAGGGCAAGGTCGACGAATTGCGCAAGAGTATCGCCGGTGTCGACGAGGAATTGCGCGACATCAGCGAGCACAACGCGCCGGCGATCACCGAGTACCACCGCTCGCTCCAGGTGGCGCTCCTGCTGCTCGAGGTCAAGAGCTACCTCAAGAAAACGCGCAAGACGTATATCTTTTCCGGCTGGGTACCGAGTAACAAACGGCGGCTCGTCGAGCAGGAGATACTCCGCGCCGCCAAGGGACGGGCCATCATCGAGGTCGTACCACCGGAGGAGATCGCCGGCATAAAGCACGGCAAGTACAAGGTGCCGGTACTCCTGAGGCATCCGGGATTCTTTCGCCCGTTCGAGATGCTCGTCTCGAGCTATGGACTCCCCGAGTACACGTTCATCGATCCAACCCTCTTCGTCGCGGTGACATTCCTCGCGATGTTCGGCATGATGTTCGGCGATATCGGGCACGGCGCCATACTGATGCTGATCGGGTGGCTGCTCGGATTCCGGCCGAAACGCGCCGCTGATGCGACCCGCCTCGTGGGCAAACTCGCGTTCTACTGCGGCATCTCGTCCGTGGTCTTTGGATTCCTCTTCGGCAGCATATTCGGTCTCGAGGAGCTCATCCCGCACGTGTGGATGAAACCGATGCACAACGTCATTTACTTTTTCAAGATCGCGATATACTTCGGTATCGGCATGGTCACGCTGGGAATCGTATTCAATATTATCAATGCGCTCCGTGTCGGTGATTTCAGGACGACCCTCTTCGACCATGCGGGGCTCGTGAGCGCCATCATCTACTGGGGCGGGATCGGGGCGGTGTCGATCTTTCTCTCCAACCGTCCGGTACCCCTGAAGATCGTGATCTACGCGATCGGCGTGCCCGTCATCGTGCTGTTTCTCCGCGAGCCGATCACGGCGCTCATCCAGCACCGCCGGGTCAACTTCGAGAAGGGTTTCATGACCTATCTGATGGAAACGGTCATCGAGGTGGTAGAGATATTCACCGGGTATCTCGCAAACACCGTTTCGTTCATCCGCGTCGCGGCATTCTCCCTCGCGCACGTCGGGCTCTTCATCGCCGTTTTCAGCCTCGTCGATATGGTGAAGGGCAAGAGCGGGGGAGTGGTCTATTCGGCGCTGATCCTGATTCTCGGCAACGCAGTCATCATAGCCCTCGAGGGTCTCGTGGTGACGATCCAGGCAATTCGACTCGAGTACTACGAGTTTTTCGGCAAGTTCTTCCTGGGTGGTGGTGTAGCGTACAAACCGATCGGGCTGGGAGTGATGTCCGATCGGGAAGAATGAAAGGAGCACAGCGGTATGTCCCAGCAAGTGGAGCGCAGGAAGAAGATGAAAAAATGGATCTCCTACTCGGCAGCTGCGGTATTTTCCACCGTTTTTATCGTCCTGCTGATAACCCTGGCCAGCACCGTGGCCGATGTGTACGGCCGGCAGCCGGTCGCACAGGAGGCGGCGGCGCAGCAGGTGCTGGCTGAAAAGACCTATTCACCCGAGCAGGCCAGGGTGACCATGTGGGGATTCGCCGCCGCCGCCTTCTCGACGGCGATCGGAAGCATCGGAGCGGGGATCGCCGTGGCGTACGTCGGCTCGGCCGCGCTCGGCGCCATCGGCGAGAAGCCCGAGCTGGCCGCGAGAGCGCTCATCTATGTCGGTCTTGCGGAGGGAATCGCGATCTACGGTCTCATCATCTCGATCATGATCCTCACCAAGATCTGATACCCGCCGCGGCGGGGGACCGGGTGAGCACGATCGGGGCGGGGCGGGCGGCCCTTGGACCGGAAGGTGCACGATGAAATTTTACGTAATCGCAGACGAGAACACGGTGACGGGCTTCAAGCTCGTGGGGCTGGAGGGAGAGGTGGTGGAATCCGCCGACGAGGCGCGCGAGGCGATGAGCAAGGCCTTCTCCTCCGATTCGGAGATCGGTATCGTCATAACGACCGAACGGATCGCCGCATCGATTCACGAGGAGATGGAGCAGTACACCTACGGTCATACGTTTCCCCTCGTTATCGAGATACCGGACCGTGGGGGGCCGCTCGAGGGACGGATCTCGATCAGGGAGATGGTGCGGTCGGCGGTAGGAGTGAGTATATGATCGCGAAAGCGGTACAATGGTAGACCTTCGACAGGGGTAACGTTGTGATCGATAACGAACCGGTCGACAAGATCTGTAGCCAGATAATCGAGGACGGCGAGAGGGATATCGAGTCGATTCGCGGCAAGGCGGAGGAGACGGCGGCCGGGATAATCGGCAAGGCCGAGGAGGAGGCAAAGCGGGTATCGGAGACCCAGATGAGGGAGGCGCATGAGAGGGGAGAACTGGAGCGGCGACGGCTTCTATCCAGCGTGAATCTCGAGGTCAAGCGGACGCAACTGAGGGCGCGGGAGGAAGTCGTCTCGGTCGTTCAGGAGAAGGTCTCGCACGTGCTTCGCGGTATCCGCGATAGGAGCGATTATACCGGTATCCTCGCCGGTCTCATCACCGAGGCGATCGGCGCCCTCGACGGCGAGCAATTCCTCGTCTACGTGGATCGCGGTGACGTCGAGCTTCTCGGGAGCCGCGTGTCAGACGCCGTGCGGGCCGCCCTGGCGAAATCGGGACGGCGCGCCGAGCACCTCGAAGCGCTCGCGCTGGAAATGCCCACGCTGGGGGGGGCAAGGGTCGGCGTGCCCAGCGGTAAAGTCATTTTCGACAATACGTTCGAAGCGCGGATCTACCGCTTGCGGGACGAGATACGGAATATCATTTTCGAAGAGGTGTACTCGCCACCGGAGAGCGAGGAGTAACGAAGTGCTTGAAATAATCGGTACGGTTGAACGAGTCATCGGGCCGGTCGTCCACGCGAAGGGGATTGCGAAGGCCAAGATGCTGGACCTCGTCGAGGTCGGCGAGCACCATCTCGTCGGTGAGATCGTGAAGCTCGAGATTGACAGGGCCACGATCCAGGTCTACGAGGATACGACGGGACTCGCGCCGGGATCGAGCATCTACAGCGCCGGCGTGCCCCTTTCCGTCGAGCTCGGGCCGGGTCTTCTGGGTACGATCTACGACGGCATCCAGCGGCCGCTCGAGGTCATCAGGGACGCGACCGACCAGTATATCCAGAAGGGGATTCACGTCGCCGCCCTCAGGCGGGATCTGAAATGGAAGTTCGAACCGGTCCTAAAGGCCGGCGCCGCGGTAACGGGCGGCGAGGTGATCGGTACCGTGCGGGAGACGGAGCTGATCGAGCATCGGGTGCTCGTGCCTCCCGGGGCGCGCGGCACGGTCGATTGGGTCGCGCCGGCCGGTGCGTATACGGTCGATGAGGTCGTGCTGAAGCTCGCGGATGCCGCGGGTAGTACGGTGGAGGTGAAGATGCACCAGCGCTGGCCCGTGCGGCGCGGCCGCCCCGTCCGGGGGAGACTCCCGCTCCGCCTGCCCCTCATCACGGGGCAGCGCGTCATCGACACCCTCTTTCCGGTCGCCAAGGGTGGCACCGTCGTCGTTCCCGGCGGGTTCGGAACGGGCAAGACGATGATACAGCACGCCCTCTCAAAGTGGAGCGATGCCGATATCATCGTCTATATCGGGTGCGGGGAGCGCGGTAACGAGATGACCGACGTTCTGATATCATTCCCCGAGCTGATCGATCCGCGCACCAAACGGCCGATCATGGAACGGACGATTCTCATCGCCAACACGTCGAACATGCCGGTCGCCGCGCGCGAGGCCTCGATCTACACGGGGATCACGATCGCCGAGTACTACCGGGATCAGGGGTACCACGTGGCGATCATGGCCGATTCGACATCCCGCTGGGCCGAGGCCCTCAGGGAGCTCTCGGGGCGGATGGAGGAGATGCCCGCCGACGAGGGATATCCCGCCTACCTTCCCACGCGTCTCGCCGAGTTCTACGAACGCGCCGGGATGGTGGAAACGTTGGGGGCATCCGAAGGATCGATCAGCATCGTGGGATCGGTCTCACCCCCGGGCGGCGATTTCTCGGAGCCGGTCACCCAGCATACCAAGCGATTCGTTCGTTGCCTCTGGGCGCTCGACCGCCAGCTCGCCAACGCCCGCCACTACCCGGCGGTCTCGTGGCTCGACAGCTACAGCGAGTATGTGGAGGAGATCAGCGACTGGTGGCAGGAACGTTCCGGCGGGGAGTGGATGGAGCTCCGGCTGAAGATCATGGATCTCCTCCAGCAGGAGGGCAAATTGCAGCAGGTCGTCAAGCTCGTCGGCCCCGACGTGCTGCCCGATACGCAGCGGATCGTGCTCGAGACGTGTACGATATTCAAGAACGCATTCCTACAGCAGAACAGCTTCGATCGTATCGATATGTACTGCACGCCGGAAAAGCAGATCAAGATGCTGCGGGTGATCGTGGACTACTACCGGCTGGGACTCGAGAATATCAAGAAGGGTGCCACCATTCACCAGCTCAAACGGCTCGAGGTGACATCCGAGATCATGCGGATGAAATTCTCGGTGGCGAACGAGGATATAGGGCGGATAGACGAGATACGCGACAGGCTCCACCGTTCGATGCAGCGTGTCGGAGAGATGTTCGAATGAGAAACGGTGACGGTATGGCGAAAAAGAGTTTGATCGAAGGCCGCGAGTATATCGGGATCAGCCAGGTCGCCGGTCCCCTCGTATTCGTGAGCGGCATTCACAACGTCGGGTACAACGAGATCGCAGAGATCGTCGATCCGAGCGGCAGGGTGCGGCTCGGGATGATTCTCGAGAGCGGGGAGAAGTCCGCGGTGATCCAGGTGTTTGAGGGGACCTCGGGGCTCTCGATACCGGAAACGCGGGTCCGTTTCCGCGGCGAGCCGCTCATGTTCGGCGTGAGCGGCGAGATACTGGGGCGCGTATTCAACGGATTGGGCCAGCCGATCGATGGCGGCCCGCCGCCCCGCGCTGAGCGGATCAGGGACGTCAACGGCCTGCCGATCAATCCCACCGCCCGCGAGTACCCGCGTGAGTTCATACAGACCGGCATCTCGGCCATCGACGGAATGAATACGCTCGTACGGGGCCAGAAGCTGCCGATCTTCTCCGGCACCGGCCTTCCGCACAACAGGATCGTCGCCCAGATCACGCGGCAGGCGAAGATACTCGGCAAGGAGACCTCCTTCGCCGTGGTGTTCGCCGCGATGGGGATCAAGCACGACGTCGCGCAGTACTTCATCCGCAATTTCGAGGAATCGGGCGTGCTCGAGAAGGTCGTGCTGGTGCTGAACCTCGCCGACGATCCGTCGGTGGAACGCCTCGTGACGCCGCGCACGGCCCTCACCGCGGCCGAGTACCTCGCATTCGACATGAACATGCACGTGCTCGTGATTCTGACCGATATGACCAACTACTGCGAATCGCTGCGGGAGATCTCGACGATCCGCGAGGAGATACCGAGCCGGAAGGGGTACCCGGGGTACCTGTACAGCGATCTCTCGAATATCTACGAGCGGGCCGGTATGATCAAGGGAATCGAGGGATCGATCACGCAGATGCCGATTCTCACGATGCCCAACGACGATATCTCGCACCCCGTGCCCGATCTTTCCGGGTACATCACCGAGGGACAGATCGTCCTGGAGCGCGAGCTCGACCACCGGAATATCTACCCGCCCATCGCAGGGCTGCCGTCCCTGTCGCGCCTGATGAAGGACGGGATCGGCGAGGGGATGACGCGCGCCGACCACGCGCACCTCGCGAGCCAGCTCTTCGCCGCCTACTCGCACGTCAAGGATGTGCGTGCGCTGGCGGCGGTGATCGGCGAGGAGGAGCTCACGCCGCTCGACAAGGTCTATATGGAGTTCGGGGAGCGTTTCGAACGGCAATTTCTCAGCCAGAACGAGCACGAGGACCGCAGCATCGATACTACGCTCGACATCGGATGGGAGGTTATCTCCACACTCCCGCGCGATGAGCTGTACCGGATGACGGCGGAGGAGATCAACAAGTTCTACGGCAAGTAGTCCCGCATCGGGCGGCCCCCCATCCGGGACCGCGGCGGGCGGGACGGGAAGCTGGAACACGATGGCGCAATACGAGGTAGCACCGACCAAGACGAACCTCATGAGGATCCGCAGGGATCTCGGATTCGCACGCGAGGGGTGGGAGCTGCTCGACCAGAAGCGGAAGATCCTCGTCGTGGAGCTCATGGGCCTCATCGACCGCGCCGTCGAGGCGCAGGAACAGGTCGAGTCCAGGCTCGCGGAGGCCTTCAATGCACTCGATCAGGCGATCCTCAGGATGGGCAGGCGTGAGGTCAACCTGATCGCGGTCGGCATGAATATACAATCGAATATCAAATTCTCGCAGAAGCGGGTCATGGGCGTGTCGCTCCCCCGCGTCCGTGTCGAGTTCGAGGATCGTTCACCCTACTTCGCCGCCGCCGAGAGCAGCATCTGGATCGACGAGGCGATCAAGAAGTTCCGTGAGGTTCTTGGGGCTCTCGGCACGCTGGCGGAGGCGCGTATCTCCCTCGTGCGGCTCTCACGCGAGGTTTCGAAAACGATTCGAAGGGTCAATGCGCTTGAGAAGATATTCATTCCCGATTATGATGAAACATTGAAATATATCGAGATGGCACTCGAAGAATCGGAGAGGGAGGCCTTTTTCGTCCTCAAACTGATCAAGAACCGTCTCTCTCGGCGAAAAGGGGAACCATCATGAACGAAGTGAATCCGTTGAAGAGGATTCTCCTCTATATCGACGGCAGTGAGTCTTCCATTCTCGCGGCCCAGATGGCGATCGTCATGAGCAAGATATATGGTTCGAGTCTCAGGGCCATTTACGTCGTCAACGAGAACCTCCTGAGCGAGCTCTTGAAAGCCAGGGTATTCGTTCAGATGGAAAAGATGGATTACGAACGGGACCTCGAGGAGGACGGGAAGAGATACCTCAACTACGTTGCGAAACTCGCCGACCGGAAGGGCCTCACGATCGAAACCGTGCTCAAGAAGGGGGTCGTCCACGAAGAGGTGGCCCGGGAGGTCGATGAGCATAGCAGCGATCTCCTCGTCCAGGGGGAACTCGGAGAGGTTCTGAGTCTCAGGGACTCGTTCTACGAGGAGGGAGAGCGCATCCTGCGGAAGGTGAAGTGTCCCGTCATGGTCGTGCGGAACCGGGACCGGGTTGAACGAATATATGATGAACTGTGATGGCCGCGGCACCGGGGCGGTGCGGCGGAGTGAACTCGACTTGCGCTTCTGAACCGTGTCTATTATGTTTTCGCATAAACCCGAGATCGGCTTGATGCATTGCGGGAGGCAAGACGCATGAAACTCGTGGATTACATTACACCGGAACATGTGAAGATCGGGCTCGAGGGCGGGCGCAAGGAGGAGGTCGTCGAAGAGCTCGTGGATCTCCTGGCCTCGACGTGCGATGGATGTGATGTTGACACCATTTATAAGGCCGTCATGGACCGTGAGCGGGAGGGTAGCACGGGTCTCGAGAAGGGCGTGGCGATTCCTCACGCGAAGTGCGATGCCGTCAATCGGCTCAGTATCGTCATCGGGATCTCCAAAGAGGGAATCGACTTCGAGGCGCAGGACGGGAAACCGTCCAATCTCTTTTTCCTGATGGTCGCGCCGTCCACCGAGTCCGGACCGCATGTGCAGGCGATTGCGAAGATCGTCAAGATGATCAAGGTCGAATCTTTCAGGAAAAAACTGATCAATGCGAAGTCGCCCCGGGAGGTGCTCGATGTGATCGAGCGTCTCGAGGAGGGCGAGGAGTAGAGTGAAATTTCCGCGTCGGTGATCGGCGCGTCGCGCGGCTCCAGCCCGTCCTGCACGGAACGATTATTCCCCCGAGTTGCCGGTATGTCTTTTCATCGAGAACGGAGCGTTATCGGGTATTTCGGATTTCCCCGTCGGTCCGTTCTCGCGGCGGCGCGGAACCGGTTGGGGCTCGAGCATTCCCTCGTCGATCTCGATCTGGATCACGGGGCGCCCGATGCGGGCATCATGCCGGCGACGACCTGCCGCATCATCACGAATATCATCGACAATGCCGTTCATCTCGGCAGGAGGCTCATCGCCGTCGTCGCAGCGGTGGGCGAGGACAAGTGCGATCATGGCCGTCACGCCGCCTACCTGCTGCGTGAGATGGGATTCGCCGTCGTCGAGTCCCGGTTCCCCGCCGCCGAGTTCGAGAACCGTCCGCTCGTGTACGCGACGGGGTGCGGCCGGCTGCTGGACCGCATCCGGGCGATCATGGATACGGTGGTGGATCCCGCGCCCGCCGCAGCGCCTCCCCCGCCGTGCGGGCCGACGCACGGATTCTGGGGCGTTCCTCCAAACGACTTTCGGGTTCTCGAAGCATTTCCGCCCACCACGCATATCTACGGCTGGATCCGTTGCGTCGAGGCCGGACGTCCCGGCGATATGGCTCTCGAGTGTCACGTCGATGAGGCGGTGCCGACGGTATTCTTCACGCAGAGTTTCTGCGCCAAGCAGGATCTGGCCCATCACCTCGCCGCGAAGTACGGCGGGCTCGCTATCGATTGCCACCGCGAGGTGAATGATTCTATAATGGCGAAGATCGAGGCCTTCATCAGGCTCTCGTGACGGGCGTGTACCGGCGGGATGCTCCGGCGGCCCGGGTGCCGGGATGATGGTGAACCGGTGGATGCGTGCCGGCGGTTGATGACAGGAGCGACATGATCATAGCTGATTGCGGTACCACGTGGGCGAAGATACTCGACATCGATACGGAAACGCTCGAGATCGTTCAGACGAAGGAGCTGGTGAAACGCCCGCGGGTTGTTTTCGATGTTGCGACCGGGCACAGCGGGCGCAACCGGTGCCGCGAGTACCGTAACGAGCTGATCGCACTGGCCGAGGGCGGGCTCTCCCTCGTTGGGGAAAGTGACTTCTCGATCGTGGATGTCGGCGGCAGGGACATCAAGTACGTGCAGTTCGAGAACCGTAAAGTAAAGAAGCTCGACTGGAATCTGGCCTGCGGCGCAACGACCGGTGCCACCGTCGAACTGCTCGGCGGTTATTACGAGATAGATTTCAACGCACTGCCGCCGGCTGAGTCGTGGGTCGCGGTGACCTGCGGCGTGTTCGGCATGGAGCGTGTCCTCGAGCAGGTCTCGACGGGAGTATCCCCGGCAGAGAGCGTTGCGATGTTCATACACGGAATCGTTCGCAATGTCTTCGACTTCGTGGGGCGCCCGTCGCACCTGTACCTCTCGGGCGGTTTCTGCGATAACAGCTGCTTCGTCGGTACCATAACGCGGTATTGCAGCATCACGCCGCTCGGCAGGACGGTCCCCCTCGAAGGCCTCAGGGTGGGGCTCTCGAGGGGCCGGGATGGATCGCGTGCGGGGGGTTCGTGAAGCCGCACGGGGGGCGGTCGGTATTTCGACGGTCCGCACGTGCAAGGCTGGTATTTCGATGCTCCGCCGGGGCATCGACGCATGGAAAGAATGCATGCTGTTCCGTATCAATCGGTGAATGGGGGTATGAAATGTGGGTGCAATCCATCGGCACGCCGGTACGCCGTTCGAACGGCGGAACGGCGCGGGGACACCGTCACGCACGGCTGCGCGCGCCGGCGCTGATCGTTCTGACGGTGCTGCTCGTCATATCGTTCGGGTGCAGGCGCACGGGACCGATCCCCTGGCCCGGGCTGGAGGGTGATACACAGGCGGCCGGTGCGGGCATCGAGATGCGTGCGCGGTTTCTCCCGGGGCGCGGGGAGATAGAACAGCTGTTCAAATGGTACATGCCCGACAGCGGCATCGTACCGGTACAGGTCTCGCTCAGAAACAACGATGTCGTTCCCCTCACCGTAAACTGCTGGAGCGATATCGTCCGGGATGAATCGTTCAAGGGATTCACCCTGCTCATCGACGGGGAGGAGGTGCTGCCGCTCCATCCGATCGGCGTGCTGCAACGCATGATCGGAACGGAGAAGCACATCGCCTACAGCAGGTCGCAGTCGAAAAAGATCGTGGCCGGCACATTTCTGCCTCCGCTGGGCGGTTATTTTCTCTACCGCGAGTTGAAGGTCGGGCGGTTTTACCGGCCGCTCTTCGAGCATTCATTCCACGAATCGCTCCCATCGGGCCTGCTCGTGCCCCGTACGCTGGAGCCGGGCGAGACGGCCCGGGGGTATCTCTACTTCGCCCTCCGGGACGATGCGAATCCGTATCTCGGGACCGGCGTCGACAGCAGCGCCGCGGAGCCGATCACGCTGCATCGCCGGTACGAGCTTCTTCTCGAATCGTACCGGGCGCTGTCGTTCACGGATTCGCTGCCCGTCTATGATGCCGTATTTCCCCGGTGTGATGTTTCCGGCGCGCAGTGCGGCGCCGGGGTGACGGCACGGGAAGAGGGTGGCGGCCGGCCGGGCGACGCATTCGTTCTCGCCCTGCACGAGCGGAACGCGGGAACGGACGACGTGCTGTTCGGCTTCGGCCGTGTGGACAGGCTCGCCGGCCCGTTCGACGAGTCGTTCCGCGTGATCGCGCCCCTGTCCGGTACGCATGCGCGCATCGCCGGCGCCGCCGTGCGCGGATCGCTCGTCGCGTGCGCACTCAATTTTACGGGCAAATCACGGCTCTACCTTTTCGATGCGGCGGACGGCTCGCCCCGTCCCGGGAGGAACGTGCTCCTCCCCCGCAGGACGAGGAACCTCTACCTTTCCGGCGATCTGGTGCTCGTCGTGACGGATGACGAATTCTGCCGGGCCTTTTCGCTGGAGGGACTCGAGGAACGGCGCATTGCCAGGCTGGGGCACGCCGTCAAGGCCGTCACGCTCTGCGGCGACCGGCTTGTCGTTTTCGACGGGATGCGCGGTGTGTGCGTATACGGCACCGCGGGCGGGACGCTTCTCCAGGAGATCGAGCGGTACCCCCTTCCGAAATGCGGCGATCTCGATATTGCGACATGCGATCCGGAGAGCGGCGCCATGGCGGTCCTCCACCACGGGTCGCGCGGCGCCGGTGATACGCTCGTCGTGACCGGAATAGACGCCGATGCGGGATTGATCGAGCGGGCGCGTCTTCCCCTGCCGGCTTCCATCGTGGCGTACCACGGCCGGGGATTGGATCTCGTGCTCCAGCTCGATGGCGGGCTGATCGTGCGGCTCGATCTCGCGGCCGTGGCCGGTGACGATTCGAACGGTGGTGCGGGCGGCATCGATCTTCTGCGGGAAGCGGCGTTCGTCCCCGTCACCATGCTCGTCATGACGATGGAGGGGTCCGGTCTCGTCGGCATCGGTGAAGGTGGAGTCCTCGTGCGCGGTGCGCTGTCCGATTTCGCGCCCATGTCCCCGGCGGCGCGGGTTTCACGGAGCAGGGTGACGGTGCTGGAAAAACCGCCGGTGGAATGACCGGCACCCGAACGGCCCGGATTCAGGTATCAATGCACGGTACGCCCGGCGGCCCGGCCGCCGTGGCCGTTTCCCACGCGTATCAACGCGGGGCATGCTCGGCGTTGCTCTCGATCAGGGCATTGAACACGAGCCGGTAGGTGCCGTGCGTCTGGCAGCGGTGCTGCGGGCTGAATCCGAAGAGAACGATCCGTCCCGTACCGTACCGCATCTCCACGAGGGCGCTGTTCCGGTAGAGTTTCTCGCCGCCGATCAGGAGCCCGCTCCCCCGTGGATCCTTATCGGTGTAACTCGCAAGAACCGTCCTTTCGAACTTGCCGTACGGGAGCGAGGTCCGGAACGCGGGACCGCGGTTGAACTGGATGTATCCGTTTGCCGGCATCCCGTACGTTAACGGGTGGCCCTGCTTGTATGAAACCTTCAGGATCGTACCCGGACAGTAGAACTCCTCGTCGCCCACCTTCTCGAGCACGTTTTGCACGGGAAGACCGAACGCCTCGATGGCGAAAGCGCATGAAGAATTGAAACAGATCAGCGTGCCGCCCTTCTCGACGAATTCCTTTATATGCTCGGTGCCGTCCTTGCCGATTCCCCCCGTGTACTCGGGCGGGAGCGGACGGTCGAAACGGGCCCACTCGCCGGACGGTTCTCCGTCCTTTATGATCGAGGGGCTCACGTCGGGGAGCACGAGGGCGTCGTATCGCTCGATCTTGTTCTCGGCGATGTCCTTGTTGCCGATGTTCCGGTACGGCACGCGGTACGTGTCGAACAGGAGGCGTGTCCATCCCTCGTCCGTACTGGCGCGCCACGGCTTGAAGAGGGCGGTCCTCGCGGCATGGAGCCTCCGCAGGGGAACCGGCGGTTCCTCGCGAAGCGGTATGAATCGCGCATGGTGCTCGCGGGCGAGGGCGGGACCGGTCCGTTCGAGCCCCTCCTGGAGCGGCAGCACGAATTGCCCCGCCTCGAGCGTTCCGGCGGGGTGCATGTCGCGATCGGATGAGCCCTCGACGGCCGGATCGAACGCCTCATCGGTCCGGTAGACGGTCAATCCTTCCTCGAGCAGCACGTTCGCCGCGCTGTACGAGACGTTCGCGGCGGGCGAGAGCGCGTATCCCCAGATGTCGCCGCCGGGAAAATCATACACGGGATAGGGATACTCCTCGACGGGTTCCAGTTCGGCATCGAACGGTTCGTCGATCTCCTCGCATGGCACGTCCATATTCATCCACATCGTCCAGCCGGTGACATCGTACGGCCTGATGAACGGTTCCTTCTCGCTGGCCCTGATGTCGGGGTAGTCCTGCACCTCGAGGAGATCCTTGATGTAGGCCCGGTAGGGCTGGTCGGACCGGATCACGAAGGATCCCGCCCGGTAGAGCCGGTTTCCGATCATGAAATCGGTCGTGGCCCGGTGCACCTCGACGCCCCCCAGCATCAGCGCCTCCACGAGCCGCGCGGCCCGGACCGAATCCCGGTACGGCGCGGGAAAAACGAAGCCGTACGGAGGTTCGGATTTTCCGCGTTCCACGGCCCGTTTTCCCATCATATGGAAATTATCGAGAAATCGCTCCCGGTGCGCGGCGCAGCAGTCCATGAGGCCCTCGGCGATGGCCAGCTCGTAGTCGACGATGTCGCGCAGCCGCCACCACCCGCCGGGCCAGGGATTGGGGAAATTTATCCGATGCTCGTAGCGGGGGAACCCCTTCGTGTCGCCCCGCAACTCGACCTCCTCGATAAAGACGGGCGTTGCGACATTCACGCTCGCCGCCTCGCTGAGGAGCCCCACCTGGTTGTGCCACCACGGCGTCATCATCGAGGATCCTTCCCAGTAGCCGGTGAAGTAGGCGTCGCTGATGACCCCGCTGAGATCCCGCTCCTCGCACTCGAGCTGCATGAAGTAACCGAGAAGCCCGACCTCCCGGTAGACGATC
This sequence comes from Patescibacteria group bacterium, assembly GCA_035529435.1. GTDB lineage: Bacteria > Krumholzibacteriota > Krumholzibacteriia > Krumholzibacteriales > Krumholzibacteriaceae > DATKWS01. The sequence continues at coordinate 10,681 of DATKWS010000129.1, read as the reverse complement.
GGATCGACGTTGACGTTGGCCGGCGGGTAGAACTGCGGGAGGAAGAGACGGGCGCCGGTGCTCCACATCTGATGCATGTCGAGAATGACGTGGGGCACCACGGTCCGGAAGTACAGATCGAATACGGCGCGGGTCTCGGCGAGGTTCCCCATGTACCAGTCGCGGTTGTTGTCGTGCCCCGCGTACTGGTGATAGAGCCACGGCATCCGGCACCCATCGTACTCGGTGCCGGCCCATTTCTCGTACCAGTCGACCACCATCTGGAGCCCGTCGGGATTGAGCGACGGTATCAGAAACAGAACCGTCTCCTCGAGTGCCGCGGTGAGCGTCTCGTTGCGCCCCGCGGCGGCGTCGTACGCGAGCTCGAGGGCCATCTGCGCCGAGGCGACCTCCGTTGAATGGAGATTGCAGGTTATCATGACGAGGAGCTTTCCATCGGCGATCAGCGATTCCGACTCGCCGGGCGCGAGCGTTCTCGGATCGGCGAGTCGCCTGGAGATCGCAACGTACCGGTCGAGATTTTTCAGATTGTCCGGCGTCGAGATGACCGCCATGACGAATCGTTTGCCGAGGGTCGTCTGTCCGATGTCCCGGATTTCGATCCATGGAGAGGATTCCGCGAGTCTTTCGAGGTACGCCACGACCTCGGTGTAATCGGCGAGCTTCCGGTCGGTGCCGATCCGGAAGCCGAGGTGATCCCGTGGTGAAGGGACGCCTTCCCCGGCGGCCGCACCCCCCTGAAGGATCGCCGCCAGTACGAGAAGGCACACACTCAGAAACGACACTCTTTTCATACGGTTCGCCTCCCGGCTGTTATCTTGTAAGATTTTATAATGATTGTAGTTGGGTGTTTGCTTGATCCCGGATCGTTCGTTTTCGTATACTACCGGCATAGCCGGGTCAGTATAGCAAAACGGTACCGGGAGTAGTATACTTTTTGAAATTGTTTTTCTGCGGTCGTTCGGTGAACCGACACCGGGGTGTGCCGACACACGCACGGAGCTGCTCGAGTGGGGCATCCCGGCGATCGGGCCGCAGCGAGCGGTACATATGATGAAGAGGAAATACGCAACGATAACCGATCTGCTCGCGACCTACTCGTCGCACGTGTCGGGTAGTTACCCCTCACCCCGTCAGTTTTGCGAGAATCTCGACCGGATCCTCGCCGGCAAGCGGGAACGGTTTCAGGGCGATGGGTACATCACCGCGCTCGAGACGAACATCGTGTTCCTTCATGATCTCATCATTGAGGGGGAGGCGGCCCTCGACGTGCTGTTCGATGCGAAGAAGTCGAGGCCTTTGAATTCATCGGACATCAATGCGCTCCTCGACGAGATGGAAGAACGTGTCCGGGGACGATGCGGGCAGCGGCGCGGCGAGGCATTCATCGAGGGGGGAGACGGCGAGTTCGCCGAACTGAGGGAGCTCAAGAGGACGGATGCAGCCGCGTACGTGGAAAAACTCGAGTCGACCTACCGTTTCCTCATGGTATTCAAGGTACTCCTCTTCGAGTTCTTCAACGTGATGGGGCCGGTCATGTCCCGGTACCCTATCGCGCGCACGACCGAGGAGGCACGCCGGGAGGTCTTGAATCATATAGAATTGACCGTGAATTACTATCTCGGGACGATCGAGGTGGGAGATGGCGGCGGGACGTAAATCCGGGCGGCCGGTTCGGGCGGCGGTCGAATGTGCAGCGGGCGGCGGGACGGCGCTGCGTGTGATCTTCCTATTGCGCCCGGTGCGCCGATTCGGTATGATTTCCCCACCGGGTACGCGAGGACCGGCCGATCGAGATCGGGAGATTGGATCTCTATGAAAGGAGACGGGGCGTGAACGCTCATGGAATCATAGCACGGGATTCATGTGTGACGCCGGTTGCGGCATCGGGCGCGCTGTACCGTGCGGCGCGCATCCTGCTGTTCATACTCTTCACCGCCGCCGGCGCGCAACTCGCCGTCCGGCTTTCCTTCACACCGGTCCCCGTGACCGTGCAGACGCTCTTCGTCGTCCTGGCCGGCATCGCCCTCGGCCCGCGGGACGGTTTCTACGCCATGCTCTCGTACCTCGCGATCGGCGCAGCAGGCGCCCCCGTATTCGCCGGATTCGGTTTCGGACCGGCCGCCCTGCTCGGCGTCACGGGCGGTTACCTCATCGCATTCCCCGCCGCGGCGCTGGTATCGGGTGTTCTGTGCGACCGGCTGGGGGGAGGGCGTGCGGCGGTGTTGTGCGGGACGGTATCCGGTCTCGCCATCATTCTCTGCTCGGGCACGCTGTACCTGGCGCTTCTGACCGGCCTGGATTTCGCACGGGCCGCGGGGCTCGGTCTGGTGCCCTTCCTCGGGGGCGAGGCGCTCAAGGCAGCGATCGCGGTTGCGCTGTCGGGCAGGCGTTGATCCAATGCAGAGCGAGCGTTACATTCACTCCCAACGCCGGGGTGAAAAATTTTCCTCATGTGAAAATGGCAGGACCGGCCTGTTCGGCGCCGGTGGGCATGCGGCCGGGGCATACCGTTATTAATCAGCCGTTGACAAATCGGGAAAAGTGCGGTAAAATAATAGTAGAATGAGTTTGGAAACAGGGCATAAAAGTTGTTGTTGTACCCACCTGACATAGCAGTGGGGAGAATTCGGGCCCTGTAATATCACTCATTCGGTACCATATTTTCCAAGACGCCACGGATTCTCAGTTCCAATGAGAACCCGTGGCGTTTTTGTCGTTACGAAGGTGAATGACAAGGAGAGGGAAGGTGATACATCGATGAACGTGCTATCGCGAGCCGTAACGAGGGTGCGGGATGATTTCACCATCGCGTTCGATCGCGATCCCGCCGCGAGGAGCCGGCTGGAGATCATCCTCTGCTACCCGGGACTCCATGCGATCCTCTTCCACCGGACCGCGCATTACCTCTGGCGGCACGAGATGAAGTTGCTCGCCCGTTTTGTATCGCACATCGCGCGGGCATTGACGGGTATCGAGATTCATCCCGGCGCGACGATCGGGCGGCGGTTCTTCATCGATCATGGCTCGGGCGTCGTGATCGGCGAGACGGCGGAGATCGGGGACGGTGTGGTCCTGTACCAGGGGGTGACGCTCGGCGGCGTCAGCATGAGCAAGGGGAAGCGGCACCCGACGATCGGCGACGATGTCGTGATCGGGGCGGGGGCGAAGGTGCTCGGCCCCGTCATGATCGGGGATCATGCGATGATCGGTTCCGGCTCCGTCGTGGTGAAGGACGTTCCCGATGGTGGAGTGGCGGTCGGCGTCCCCGCCAAGGTGATATCCCGGAGGCACGTATCCGGACACAAGATCTCGCTCCGGCACGATCAGATCAGTGATCCGCTGATGGGCGTGATCAGGCGCCTCGAGGAGCGGGTCTATCATCTGGAAAAGTGTGTCACGGAGTTGGGTGGGGGGGAGCGGCACGAGGTGGCGGGTTAGGAGTCGCATGAATGCTGCCGGTGACCGCGGGCATCGCGCTTCGCCGGGCCTGCAACGGCGCGCCGAGACGGCGAAAGGAACCATGATGAAGAAGGATATTCTCGCGACGATCGGCAACACCCCCCTCGTACTCCTGAACGGCGTCGCGCGCGGATGCGGGGCGCGTATCGCCGCGAAGCTGGAGGGGAACAATCCCGGCGGGAGCATCAAGGATCGCATCGCACTCGCCATGGTCGAGCGGGCCGAGCGGGAAGGGCTGCTCGAGCCGGGAGGCAGGATCATCGAGCCGACGAGCGGCAATACGGGGATCGGCCTCGCGCTCGTCGCGGCGGCCAGGGGGTACGGCATGACCGTGACGATGCCCGAATCGATGAGTATCGAGCGGCGGCGCATACTGGCTTCATTCGGCGCCGAAGTCATACTCACCCCCGCCGGGGGTGGGATGCGGGGGGCCGTGGAGGAGGCGGAGCGCATCGTCCGGACCGTTCCCGGTACCTACATGCCGATGCAGTTTGCGAATCCCGCCAATCCCGCGGCGCACCGCGAATCGACGGGGCCGGAGGTGTGGAATGACACGACGGGAAGGGTGGACATCGTGGTCTGCGGTATCGGCACGGGAGGTACCATCACGGGTATCGCCGAATTCCTGAAATTAAAAAAGCCCGGTGTCGAGGTCATCGGCGTCGAGCCGGCGGAGTCGGCCGTTCTCAGCGGCGGGGAGCCGGGGCCGCATATCATCGAGGGTATCGGTGCCGGATTCATACCGGCGGTGTTGAATCGCGATGTCATCGATGAGGTTGTCGCCGTGCGGGGGCTCGACGCGCGCGAGACCGCGAGACGCCTCGCGCGGGAAGAGGGGATATTCGCCGGGATCTCTTCGGGAGCGGCGCTCGAGGCGGCGCTCGAGGCGGCGCGGCGCCCCGAGAACAGGGACAGCCTCATCGTCGTCATTTTTCCCGACAGGGGGGAGAAATACCTCAGCACGGGCCTGTGGGATTGATTCGCCGGGAGGGAGATCCTACCTCTTCACGAGCTCGGTGAGGACGGCGATTTCCTTCGCCATACGCTCAGGCCACGACATGAAGTGCCGCCGCCCGAACGCCGCCGCCCCGGCGCCGAGACGCTCCCGGAGGCCGCCATCCTCGATCAGGATCGCGATCCGTTCGGCGAGGGCCGCGACATCCGTATCGTTCACGAGGAGCCCCGTCTCTCCGTCCCGCACGACCTCGGATGTCCCCGAAACATCGAACGCCACCACCGGCACGCCGCACAGGATCGCCTCGCACGGCGGCAGCGACATGTTGGTCAGCTCGTTGGTTCCGACGAAGATATCGCTGCATTTGAGAAATCGGACGATATCATCATGCGGGATCACCCCGGTGAATACGACCCGGTCCCCGATACCGAGCCGCGCGGCCTCGGCCTCGAGCCGCCCGCGATCCGGGCCGTCCCCGGCGATCACGAAGGTCGCGTTCCCGAGCCGGGCGGGAGAAATCGACGCCGCCGCCTGGAGAAAGAGATCGATCCGTTTCGAGGCGACGAGGCGGGAGAGGGTGACGATGAGAATAGTGTCACGCGGGAGGCCGAGCTCATCGCGGGCCGCCGCGCGATCGACCGTGATATTCGCCCATTCCGTGTCCATGCCGTTCGGGAGGAAGACGATTTTCTCCGGGGGTACGCCGAGCCGCTGCAGGGCGGCATTTCCCATCGTGCCGTCATTGAGGACGATGTAGCGGTCGACGGGATGACGGAGCGCCATGATCTGTTCGAAGTTGCGCCGCCAGTACTGCAGCCGCGGGAGGTCGAGCCGGCCGAGATGCATCACCCCGAACAGCTTGACCGCCGTCGGTATGCCGCAGCGGGGGCCCACGTCGCTGAGCGGGCGCAGCGTGTAGTGCGAGAATCCGAGCAACAGGTCCGGTTCGATTTCCCGGGACAGCTCCCGCAGGCGTCCCGTTGCTGCGTGGTTGAAGGCGGCCGGCCACACGATCCGCTTCGCCGCCGTCGGCAGGCGCCCGTACCGTCTGAATATATTCGGGTAGGTGTGGTACGAGAGGCCGGGCCTTTCGAGGATCGCGCCCGTCCCGCGCGGTTCCGGAATCAGGAAGTGCAACTCGATACCGGCGGCGGTGAAGTGCTCCACGAAATGCAGTTCGTCCGAGACGCCGCTCCCCTCGCCGAGAGACCAGATCTTCTCCCATATCGAGAGAACGAGAATCCGCCTGAGGTTACCATTCACTGTTGTCCGCCCGCCGGTACTATCCGCCGCGCCCGGGTTGCGGCGGCTGCCATGGAAATCCACCGTGACGCGTCCACGACGGCGGCCTTCCCGTCGAAGCCGGTCACGACATGAACCTGACCCGGTTCCTGAGCCTGCCGATCCGCTCGATCTCTATCTCGACCACATCGCCGTCCTGAAGAAAGAGGGGAGGGTCACGGAAGACGCCGACGCCCGCCGGCGTTCCCGTCGCGATGATATCCCCCGGCATGAGGGTCAGCCCGTTCGATATGAATGATACGATCTCCGCGATGGGAAAGATCATCTCGGCCGTATTGCTCTGCTGCATGTCCAGCCCGTTTATCACCTGCGAGATCGCGAGGGCCTGGGGGTTGCCGATCTCGTCGGGTGTGACGAGCCAGGGGCCGCACGGGGCGAATGTGTCGAAGCTTTTACCCCGGAACCACTGCCGATCCTCGCGCTGTACGCGCCGGGCGCTCACGTCGTTGAATACCGTGTAGCCGGCGATGTAGTTTTCCGCCTCCTCGACCGGGATCATCGTCCCCTCGCGCCCGATCACGACGGCGAGCTCGGCCTCCGCATCGATATTGTCGATCCCGGGACGGACGACGATGTCGTCGAAGGGTCCCGTCAGCGCGCTCGGCGCCTTGGAAAAGAGGATCGGGTGCGGCGGCGGTTCCCTGTTCTGCTCGCGCGCGTGCCCCGCGTAGTTCAGACCGAGACAGATGATCTTGCTCGGCCGCGGCACCGGCGGATAGAGGGCGACCTCGGCAACCGGCTTGAAATGGGATCGGTCGAGCTCCGATGCATTGTCGACGAGGTTCTGGACTTCGGGCAGGAGCCCCCTGAGCAGGATCTCCTCGATGTTCCGCGGAAGGAACGGCTGCGCGGCATTGATATCGAGCACCATGTCCCCGATGACGGTGCCGGTTCGGGGGCCCCTGTCTTGAAAGGAAACGATTTTCATCTCAGCGCTCCCCACCGCACGAACGTGCCGTGCCGAGACATTCCGCGTACTCGCGCCGGGTTCCCGCACTGTGCGGATACCCTGCCGGATCGATCCCCGAACGGCGTATTATTTACTATTTGTACCGGCCCGCTCAAGGGTTTTGCTGAACGGCCCGGGTCCGACGAATCCGGTGACGCGCAGGTCACCGCGCTCGGCACCCGTCCCGTCGATAAAGATAATCGTCGGCACGCCCATTATGCGGTATTTATCCCTGATACTCTTTTCCCGTTCGCCCACGCGCGTCATATCGACCCGGAGCGGCACGAACCGCACGGCGAGGGCGGTGACGCGGGGATCGGAGAAGGTGCTGCGATCCAGCTCGTGACATGGTATGCACCAGTCCGCGGTGAAATCGATCATGACGGGTTTTCCCGCCGCCGCTGCTTCGGAGAGCGCCTGTTCGCTGTACGGCGTCCACACGATGCCGGCGGCCGCTTCGCGATGACGGATCGGGCCGCCGGGCATCGCGGCGATGAGTATCGCGCCGGCGATACAGATAATGCCGAACACGCGGCGGATCGAGACGAACAGTTTCCGTTCGATGGCCGTCCGCTCGATCCAGCCGAGATAGATGCCGGCGACGAGCGCGACGATGATGTATCCGACCGTGGAGAGTGTCGCGCCGATGATCGGGCGGGCGAAGTAGATCGCCATCGCGATGAGCACGAACCCGAACACCTTCCGCACCCAGATCATCCAGTTGCCCGACTGCGGGAGGTGCGAGATGCTCCCCGAGACGGTGCCGAGCACGAGAAACGGCAGTCCCATCCCCCAGGCGAGAGTGAAGAACATGAGGAATCCCATCACGGGCTTGCCGAGGTTCCCCACGTAGGTCAGCAGGCCGAGGACGAAGGGACCGATGCAGGGAGCGGCGAGCACCCCCACGGTCAGCCCCATGAAGAGGGCCCCGACAAATCCCTGCCGGGCCGTTCCCGTCCGGCGCGTGAGAAAGATCGGCATCCTGATCTCCCAGAGACCGAACATCGATGTGGCGAGCCCCACGAGCACCGCCGCGATGAACAGGATGACCCATGGATTCTGGAGGGCCGAGCCGAACAGGCTCCCCGTCGTGGCGGCGATGACGCCGAGGATGCTGTACGTGATCGACATGCCGAGCACGTAAACCAGCGCGAGCAAGAATGCGCGCGAGGTCTTTCCCCCCGATTGTCCCCCGAAGTAGCTCACCGTAATGGGGATGAGCGGGTAGATGCACGGCGTGAGGTTCAGCGCCAGCCCCGCGATGAATATGAATACGAACGCGAGAAAGAGCCCCCGTTCCTCGATGATCCCGTCGACGGCATTGCGATCCCCGGCCGCACCGTCCGTACCCGCCGCGCCCGGTGCGCCGCCCGCCCCGGTGAAGGGCGGTTTCGAGAATATCTCGTCATGGATCGCTTCGGCGGTTGCATCGAGACCGCCCACCGTGATCGTCAGCTCGGTCGAGACGCTGGCCGGCTCGATGCAGGACATGTCGTTGCATCCCTGGTAGCCGAGGGTGGCATGTATCGTGTACGAACCGGGCGGTACGGATGCCGCGATCGACAGGGCGGCGCCGAACGTCACGCTGCCGTGGTACAGCGACATCGGCTCGTCGCTGATCGCCAGGCGCTGTAGTGCGGGTTCCGGGTAGAGGATCCGTTCGATCCCGATGCCCTCCGGCGCGGTCACCTCCAGCACCGTCGGGATGAGGTACCCGTCGAGAGGGACAGGTGAATTGATATGCCACCCCTCGGCGATATCGGCGGTGATTGCCAGGAAGCCGGACGATTTCGGGTGAAACGTCGACAATGACGCGACGGCGCGTACCGTCACGAGCTCATCGGCCGCCGGGAAGAACACCTGCGCGGAGGATGCGGCCGAGGCGAGAAGAACGATCGCAACAAACCCGATGCAGCGCACTGCTGATCTCCGCCATGATGCCGTCATCGACATGCGCACTCCTTCTATTTACAGTCATGGTTCGTAGGTGAAGACATACACCCCGCCGCTCCCGCTCGCCAGGTAGACGAATCGCTCGTCGACCCAGACGCCCCGCCCGTCGTCGACCGTCCGGTACCGGGCGGCGATGAAGGGATTGGCGGGATCCGAGACGTCGACCGCGGCGATGCCGCTCGTATGGACGGCCGCGAAGACCAACCCGGGAACGGCATGCACGTTTCGCGTGAGGGCGCCGGTATCGACCGCCCCGACGAGCGTGGGATTTTCACGGTCGGCGACGTCGACGACCTTTATACCGTTGCCGCCGTCGGCGAGGTAGGCGAGGTCATCCAGCACGAAACAATCGCAGTTCCAGCCCTCCGTATCGAGCACGGCGACCGGGACCGGTTTTTCCTCCATGATCGAGAAGATCCGGAAACCCTCGAATCCATCGGCGAAATAGAGATAGCGGGAATCGACATGTATGCCGCGCACCTCGGAGAACTCATCGCGCCAGACGAGGCGCGGGTGGGCCGTATCGGTGATATCGAGCACCTCCACGCCGCCGAGCCCTCCCGCGATGTATGCCCGTCCGTCGCGGCAGGCGATGGCGGAATTGAAAAACGGTGAAGACGATGATCCGATGATGCGTGGATTGCGCGGATCGCTGACGTCGATCGTCTTGAATCCCGCGCTCCCGTCGCAGAGCGCGACGACGGAGCCGTTCACCACGAGATCACGCGCCTCGGTGGTCTCGAGGTGTCCGATCCAGTCGATCGATCCGTCATCGTGCACCTCGCCGATCCGGAGGCCGTCATTGCCGTTCGCGACGTAGAGGAGACCGCCCGAGGCGACACAATCGATCGCGAATCCGGGTGTCGTCAATCCTCCCAGGTACCGGGCCGAGTCTTCCCCGAGCGAGAAGAAGAACACGCCCCTCTTGCCGGCGAGCATCGCGAACCGCGTCCCGTCGAACACCACGCCGGAACCCAGAAACTTGCCGTAGACGAAGGAACTTCTGATTCGCGCGAGCAGACCGCCGCCCCCGCCGCCGTCACCGAGCTTCTCGTGACCGGTCAGTTTCAGCGGATTTCCGATCTCGATGGCGCCGGCTCCGTCCGGATCGCCGTCCCGCGCGTGCCCGCGTTCCTCCGTTGTATCTCCACGTTTCCCGCCACGGTACGTGAATGGAATCACCTTGTGCGACGAGGTGAGAATGAGCCCCCCCTCATCGACGAACGAGATGTCCGCGGCCGATTCGACCGGGAGAGGAGACATCTCAACGGGAGCGGCGGGATCTTCGAGGTTCCACCGCCGGATCGATCCGTCCATAGCGATCGTGTAGAGTATCCGGTCGTGTATGATGCCCCGTTTCGTATTCTCGGCAAAGGCGAAATCAGAGCACTTGCGGAGGGTGTGGTCTTCCTGAATGGTGTACAGTGCCCCCTTGCGGCTTCCGATCACCGCGACGAGCTCCTCCTCGTTCGCCATCCAGAGGGGGATGTACTTCATGTACTGGATCCCCGTCTGCAGCGGCTCGAGCGGAATCGTGAGGTCGAAGGTGAACAGCGTATTGTCGACATCCAGAAGGACGAGCGTACGCTCATGCACCGCACAGCGGATCGCACGGCGTGATTTATCGAATCGATTCATCGCAATGGGTTTCGAGGGATCGGTGATATCGACCGTCACGAGCCCTCCCCTGTTCGCCGCGATATAGGCGACCTCGTAGAACGTCACGATATCCCGGGGCTCTCCACCGATCGGGAGATACGTCCAATCGTCGAGATTGTCCATGTCATGGAAGATGACAATGCCGCCCCCCGTTCCGAGGATGAATCCGTCGTCGGTGAATGTACCCGACAGTACGGGCCCCTCCAGGAGGGAGCGGGAACGGAGCTTGAATGCTCCCGCGCCGGCCGGCCGGACCGCCGCGGCGAGGAGAGCGAATGCGAGAAGAATCGGTAGGCTGCGTTTCAACATCGTGCCATCCTCCGGAACAGCGTCAGGCGGCCGATCGTACCGCCCATTCTGAGAGATACAAAAAACCGGCGCCTCTTACAATACTATAAGCA
>DATKWS010000128.1:0-2035 GCA_035529435.1 Patescibacteria group bacterium | reverse complement strand
CAGCCTTCACGACAAATCGCTCGCCGAACGGCTGAGCATGATCCACCCGACCGAATTTCCCGATCTCGAAGAGCTGCGTCGGGAGCTGCTCGATACGATCGAGGAGCGGCTCGATACGACCGATTGCTTCTCGTGGAGTGAGCCCGACAGGCAGTTCCACTTCATAACGTCGCAAATCGTCGTCTTCGACACCCATAAGCTCATACGCGAACCCTGCGAGCTCGTGACGGCCGTGCCCTCCATGACGCCGAGCAGCATCTTCTATCACTTCATCGATGCGCGGCGCCGGACATTCGGCAATATGGACGATTTCAGCGCGTGGCTGTATGGTTTCGAGGACCGGCACACCGATCTATGCCATCTGCTCTTTACCATCGACCCGTTCTTCTCGTCCCTGTCGGAGCTCCGCCAGCAGCTGACGCATCTCGTGACCGGGTACTTCAGGGAGCATTCTGAATGAACAATACGAAACTCGAACGATACGCGAAGATCGTCGGCTGGGAGGTGATCGACCAGCTCCGTCAGCTCGTCACTCCCCTGAAGGGAATCAAGGTGATCCACGTGAACTCCACCCGTACGGGCGGCGGCGTCGCGGAGATACTGAACAAGCTCGTTCCGCTCAAGCGGGAGCTCGGCATCGATGTTTCCTGGGAAGTCATAGAGGGTGACGCAGCCTTTTTCCAGTGCACGAAGAATTTCCACAACGCCCTGCAGGGAAACAAGGTGGAGATTCCCCAGTCCCTCCTGCGCGCGTACGAGAAAACAAACGAGCGCAATGCGGAAGGGCTGCGATCGCGTCTCGAGGAAGCCGATATCGTCTTCATACACGATCCGCAGCCCGCGCCCCTCCTGTCGTTCTGCCCCGACAGGCGGGGCAAATGGATCTGGCGATGCCACATCGACGTGAGCAGCCCGTACCGTCCGGTCTGGAAATATATCAGGAATTACATCGAGCGGTACGACGCGAGCGTTTTTTCTCTCGCCGCATTCGCGCAGCCTCTCCCGCACATCGAGTACATCATCCCGCCGAGCATCGATCCCCTGAGCGAGAAGAACATCGCGATAAAAAGGCCGGACGTCGAATCGATCGTGGCCGGTTTCGATATCGATCCCGGGCGGCCGCTGATGCTCCAGGTATCGCGCTTCGACCACTTCAAGGATCCCGTGGGAGTCATACAGAGTTACCGTTTGACGAAAAAATTCGTGCCCACCCTGCAACTCGTCCTCGCCGGCGGGGAAGCGGCGGACGACCCGGAATCAAAGGCCGTCCTGGACGATGTGCACATGGCGGCGAACGGCGATCCCGACATTCATATCCTGCTCCTTCCCGCCGACGCGCACCGCACGATAAACGCGCTCCAGAGGGCGGCGGATATCGTGCTCCAGAAATCGATACGCGAGGGATTCGGGCTGACGGTGACCGAGGCGCTCTGGAAGGCGAAACCGGTTATCGGCGGAGATACGGGCGGCATCAGGATGCAGGTCTTTGATCATCATACGGGATTTCTCGTGAAGACGCCCGCCGGCGCGGCGTTGAGGGCGCGGTACCTGCTCTTCCATCGCGACAAGCTCCGCGAGATGGGAAGGAAGGCGAAGGTGATCGTGAAGGAAAACTTCCTCCTCACCCGCCACCTCCGCGAATATCTGACCCTGATGGTAACGCTGATACACGGGCGTGGGGAACGTATCGAACTCGATTGAAAACCGTAGGTGCTCATCGATTGTGGTTCATCATGAAACTGCTCAGTTCCGATCTTGATATCGAACGGTTCTTCCATAGTCTGGAACGCTCCGCCCACTGCATTCTCATCATCGATTATGACGGAACCCTGGCACCGTTCCGCGAGCGACGCGGGGAGGCCGAACCGTACCCCGGCGTACGCCGCTCGATCGATCTGATCATGGAACGGAACGGAAGCCGCGTCGTCATGGTGAGCGGACGCAGCGCCGGGGATGTGCGACCCCTTCTCGGATTCAGGAAACCGCCCGAGATCTGGGGGTGCCACGGCTGGGAACGGATGATGCCCGATGGATC
>DATKWS010000127.1:0-12547 GCA_035529435.1 Patescibacteria group bacterium | reverse complement strand
GTGGGAGTGACCAGGGATGGCGATCGCTACCTTCTCTCGACGGACGACTCGCTTCGTTGTATCGTCAAATCTCTGTTCGTGGAGCCGGAAGAGGAGTACTCGATCATCAAGGGACAAAAAACGCCGAATTACCAGGGTTGGTATTCGGATACCTTCTTCACCCTGCAGGAGGCGGCGGTCATCGAGAATCTATTCGATATCCACGCGGGTGCGACATACATGGCGACGTTGATCGTGCCGGTCGGGGATCATGACCCCGATCGATACATGATCCGAATCCGCGATGATGTGGACTGGAACCGCACACGTTCCGAGCCGCTGCACATAGAGATTCTCGAACCGTGGTACCGCACGGCGGTGACCTACCTGCCGTCCTCGAAACTCTGCGGCGAATCCGGCGTGGAGCGCGGGCCTCTGATAGAGGTAACGCGGAGGATGAGATAACGGCGGCCGCCACCCGGCGGCGGCCCGATCTCTGATGCACGGACGCGGCACGCACCGTGCCGCCATCGATCCGCGCGTGCCGGGGCAATCAGTGAAGAGAAATATGTACCGTTCGGCAAGGAACTTGCTAATTTACTGAAATTCACGGAGCCGGTGACTGAAAAGAACGGCAAGGGAGTTGCGCTATGTCGGGAGATCAAGGTGGTGTTCGGAACCGCATCGTCGTGCATTACAAGGATGGGGCGTTGCGCAAGGGGTATACGCACGATTTCAATCCGGTGCGGAACACGTTCCATCTGATAACAGATTCTGGTGATGATGGGGATGCCGTACGCGAGGTGAACGTTGCGGAACTCGTTGCGGTCTTTTTCGTGAAGACCCTCGGGGGGGACCGGTACTACTCGGAGAAGAAATCCTTCAACGAGGTCGATTCGTCAAAACTCAAGGGGCTGAAGATCAAGGTTACCCTCCGTGGCGGCGAGGTCATACGCGGCGTAACTCTCGGCTACAACAGGAACAAGAAAGGATTCTTCGTCGTTCCCGTCGATCCACGGAGCAATAACGAGAGAATCTATGTCGTGTCGGATGCGGTTTCGTCGGTCAGTCTCGGTGATGACGCCGAGGAGTAGCGTGGTTGCGCCTCAGTAATACGGATATCCTGCCCGGCCCCTTTTCAACGAATCTTCCAATGAGCTCCGCGGTCACACCCCGCTCCACGAGCCGTTTTACGAGTTTGGGGACGTCTTCACCGGCAATGGCGATGAGGAGTCCCCCTGATGTCTGCGCGTCGGACAGTACCAACCGGTCGGTGTGGGAAATCGAAGGATCCCAGTCGACGACCGGCGACACGAAGGCGTGGTTGTTGACCGTTCCCCCGGGTACCACGCCGTCGGCGGCGAGCTCGCGCGTCCCGGGTATGACCGGAACCGCCTCGAGCCAGATCTCCGCATCGACGCCGCTTCCCTCCGTCATTTCCTTCAGATGACCGAGGAGGCCGAATCCCGTGACATCGGTGCAGGCGGTGACGGCACAGTCCGCGGCCGCCTCGGCGGCGCCGCGGTTCAGTGCGCTCATGATGCTGATGGCCCGTTCCGCCGTCTCCGGTTCGGCGATGCCCCGTTTCATCGCGGTGGTGATAATCCCCGTGCCGATCGGTTTCGTGAGAACGATGTGATCTCCCGGACGGGCCCCGCTGTTTCTGAGAATCCTGTCGGGATGCACCACTCCCGAAACGGCAAGGCCGTACTTGAGCTCGGTGTCCTCGATGCTGTGTCCCCCGATGATGGCGATGCCGGCCTCGTTCGCCACGCTCATGGCGCCGTCGAGAATGCGCCTCAGGACCTTGAGCGGAAGGCGCTTCTCGGGGAAACCGACGATACTGAGGGCAAAGAGGGGAGTGGCCCCCATTGCGTAGATATCGCTCAGGGCGTTGGCCGCCGCGATGGCGCCGAAGTGATACGGATCATCGACAATCGGGGTGAAGAAGTCGACCGTCTGAACGATCGCCAGATCATCGCGTATGCGGTAGACGGCCGCATCGTCGAGCGTGGCTGTTCCGACGAGTACATTGACGTCGTCCGGGACGGGGAGATCGGCGAGAACACGCTCGAGATCCTGGGGGCGCAGCTTGCACGCGCAGCCGAGGCCGTGTGTGAAGCGGGTCAGCTTCACCTGATCCTCAGCCGCCTCCGCACGGTGATCCGGCTCGCCGCCGGGCCTGAGGCGCCGGACCGTCCCGGTGACGATCGCGATCGCCCTGTCGATCTCCTCTGCCGTCGTCGTGCGTCCCGTCGAGAAGCGCACCGTGCCCATCGCGATCTCGGCCGGCACATTCATCGCCGTGAGCACCGTGGAGATGTCGATCGAGTCGGTGTGACAGGCGGCGCCCGCTGATGCCGCCACCTCGTCTCCGATCTCATCGAGCAGCGTGTTGGCCTCGACGAGCGGGAAGCTCACGCTGAGGGTATTGGGCAGCCTGTGCCCGCGGTTGCCGTTGATCCGCAGGTCCGGCGCGGCCTTGAGAAGGCCTTCCTCCAGCCGGTCCCGCAGTGCCCGCATGTGCGCGGCGTTTTCCGTGAGCTCGCGCGCGGCGAGCTCCGCCGCCGCACCGAGTCCCACGATCTCGAGAACGTTCTCCGTGCCGGCTCTGAGATTCCGCTCGTGATCGGCACCGTGTATGAGCTTGTCGAGCGTGACGCCGGAGCGGATATACAGCGCCCCGACGCCTTTCGGTGCGTAGAACTTGTGCCCCGCGACTGAGAGAAGATCGATCTCCAGTTCGTCCACCCTGACGGGGATCTTGCCGATCGACTGCGCCGCATCGGTATGAAAGAGCGCGCCCCGCTCGCGGGCGGCCGCGGCCAGCCCGGCGATCGGCTGCACCGTGCCGACCTCGTTGTTGGCGTGCATGATCGAAACGAGAATCGTGCCGGGAGTGATGGCGTCCCGCAGGTCATCGACCGAAACGAGCCCCGTCCCGTCCACGGGAAGATAGGTTACGGTGAAGCCGTTCCGCTCGAGATACCGGCAGACCTCGGTTACGGCGGGGTGCTCGATCGCCGATGTGATGATATGGCTGCCGCGGTCGCGGCGTGAGAAGGCAGCCCCCTTTATGGCCATGTTGTTCGATTCGCTTCCGCCGCTCGTGAATACGATCTCATCCGGTTCACAACCGAGAAGGTCGGCGAGCTGCCTGCGTGCCGCGGCGATCGCGCGTTTGGTCTGCGTTCCGTACCAATGTGAGCTGGAGGGATTTCCGAAACGTTCCTCGAGGTAGGGACGCATCGCCGCCGACACTTCGGGTGAGATGGGGGAGGTCGCATTGAAATCGAGATAGATCGGTGGCACCCGCATTCTCCTTTTCAGGATATATCGAAGGTCTTCCCTGCATTCCGGCAGTGCAAGTAAATTTCAGCGTTCCCGCTGATCATGTCAAGGCGTGCGATAAATCAGAACATCGTCCCGATATCGAAGTACCACATACCCGACGTCTCCCGCCGCCACGCGTACCCGACCTTGATCAACCTGTTTTCGATTGGAATGAAGTTGAGACCGCAGCCGAACCCACTGTGGAACCGGTCGGCGTCGAGAGATTCGGTGCCGCTCCAGCACGTGCCCGAGTCGAGAAAGATATTGAAATCGACGAGAACCATCGGATTCCCGAGATCGTCGAGATCGTCGAAGTTGAGTGGAATGCGCACCTCGGTCCTTCCGAGCAGGCAGTTGTCGCCGGATAGGACGCCGAAGTCGTACCCGCGGATCGTCTCCTCGCCGCCGAGATGCTGAACGAGTGTGATCGGCACCCGTCCGTGGACGAAGGTGCCCCGCGAATCGAACGAGAGGAGCGCCCTGCCGATTTTCAGGAAGAAGAGCCCGTGGAACCGGTAGAGGAAGTTCTTCATCGCGGCGTCGCTCTGGAAAATCCCCCAGTCCCTGCGTGCCGCGGTGATCCTGAGCCCATTTCGCGGGTAGAAATCCGTGTCCAGCATGTCGATCTCGATCCCCGCCTCGAAGGTGGAGAAAGTCCCGGATGGGGCGGGGCGGACATCGCTCCTCCCCTGGCCGGCCAGCATCGAATCGGCGAGATCGATCCGGTCGACGCCGGGTGAGAGAGAGAGCGTTAAATATTCCGCGGGGTGGAAACAAAGTGATGCGGCCGCTTCTATCCACGAGACATCATCGTCGACGAGGAACGCTTTGAAATCGGGGAATGGATAGTTGTAGAACCGGTACTGCGCATGCGCGCCGATATCGAGAAATGGTTTTCCGAGTGCGTACGGTTTATGCCAGCTCCCCGTGAGGATCGTCGCGCCATAGAAGAGGGCCGAGGCGTGCAGTTGTTCGTTCCAGCCGCGGAAGTTCTTCTCGTCGACGGCGGCGCCGAATGCGATCTTGTTCGCAAAGGTACGCTGCACGAGTGGTTTGATCGAACGGGTATCGGTCTCGTCGACGATGATGAGGAGGCACACCCCCTTCTCACCATCGTTTCGAACGCTGCGCGATTGCGCCTCCTGGATGCCGGATAATGTTCTGACACGCTGGAGGCCGTTATTGATCCGTGCGTCCGAGAATACATCCCCCGGTTGCAGCCCGAGCTTCATCAGGATGAGCTCTTTCCGGACCCGCTCGCTCCCGAAGACCGAGATGCTGAGAATTTTTTCGGCGTCCGGTGTTTCACACACCGCGGGCGCGGCGCCGCTCATGGTGAACATGAGCATCAAGAGAGAGGTTACTATACGTCTCTGTGCCATACAATATACTCCCGTGTGCCGTATGTGAGAGTAACGGCAGGGCGGGAGGCGGTCAATATCTTATAATGGGTTCGGTCAATTACACATTCGTCCGCCGTCGAGAAAGGGAGCCATGGAACCCGTACAACGCCCGGTATCCGGTCTGAACTAATAGTTGTAAAGCTGTTCCCGTTGCAGTAGGATGGAGGGAAACGGAGCGGCGCCATGCGCGGATGATCGATTGCGTAGGTGTGTTCATCGTGGGAATCTACTGGAGCATATTTTTATCATTCTTGAAGGTAGGATTGTTCGGTTACGGCGGGGGACCCGCGATGATTCCGCTGATCGAGCAGGAGGCGGTGCGTCACTATGGCTGGCTGACGGCGGAGGAATTCATCGATGTGCTTGCGATGGCAAATACGCTGCCCGGTCCGATTGCCACCAAGATAGCACTCTGCATCGGTCTGAGGACCGGCGGTCCATTCGGTGCCGCGCTGGCGATCTCCGGGCTGCTGCTCCCATCGACCGTCCTGATACTGATCCTCGTCGTCCTGTACTACAAGTACCGCACACTGACGTCCGTGCAGGGGATCATCCGCGGTGCGCGCCCCGTTGTTATCGCCTTGCTCCTTGTCACCGTGGCGCACCTCGCACCCAAGTCGGTTCTGTCCATCGATACGTTTCTGATAGCGCTCGGGGCGTTCGTGGTGGTTTTCTATCTCAGGGTCCATCCGATCTACACGATCGTTGCCGCCGGCCTGATCGGATACCTGTTCTACCGCTGAAACGATCGTTGTTCTTCGAAGGGAGTGAAAGGACATCGATTTCGAGGAACGCGCCTACTGTAGAGATCCATACGCCGTTGCATTCACGGCTGCGGTACGGGAGACCGAAACTACGGATGACGGACGCACGGCCGTCTATCTCGACAGGACATTGTTTTACCCCGAGTCGGGGGGACAGCCGGATGACCGGGGAACGCTCGGGGGCATGCAGGTCCTCGCGGTAAGCGAGGACGAGCACGGGGTGCGGCACCTCGTCGATGGACCGCTCGTGGCCGGAGAGACGGTCGCGGGACACATAGACTGGGTTCGGCGCTTCGACCACATGCAGCAGCATTCCGGGCAGCACATCCTCTCGCGGATCTTCGTCGAGTTGTACCGGGCCGCCACGGCCGGATTTCACCTCGGTGCCAGAGAGAGTACGATAGATCTCGATCGCGACGATCTCTCCGATGAACAGCTCGACACGGTGGAGCGGTGGGTCAATGAACTGATTTTCCGGAATATATCGATCACCGGTACCATCCATAGCGCCGAGGCGTATGAAGAGATGCGCCGGGATTCGGCGGGTCCCGCTATCGTGTCGCGATTCTCCGGCGGTGGGAGCACGGTGGGGGAGGACGGCGGGACCGCCGGCGACCGTCAACCCGATGGGGCGGAAGGTGGAACGAACGGCGGGAATGACATCCGCTCCCGGCTCCCCCGGGGTGCCGGGCAGATCCGCGTCGTCGAGATCGAAGGATTGGACCGTGCCACCTGTTGCGGCACGCACTGCCGGGCGACCGGCGAGATCGGTCTCGTCAAAATCCTCGGCACGGAACGTGTACGGCGGCAGACGCGCGTCAGGTTCATCTGCGGTGGCAGGGCGGCGGGTGATTACTCATCGAAGCACGGGCTGCTGCAGGAACTGGCACGCTCGTTCAGCACCGACTGGCGGGAGCTCGGGACGATCGTTCCGCGGCTCGCGAAGGAACACAGGGAGCTGTCGAAACAGTGCGATACCCTGCGCGGGCGGCTCGCCGGGTCGATGAGGAGCGAGATTGCAGCTCCGACCGGGGTGGTGGGCCGGTACGAGCTGGTGAAACGGATCGTCATCCTCGAGGACGGTGTTTCGCTGAAGGATATCGTGATGGGTGCGCGCGAGGGAGAGGGAAAGGTCGTGCTATTCGGCGTCGCGACCGGTTCCGCGGGCCTCGCATTTGCCTGCTCGCCCGATGTACCGATCAATGTCGGAGAAATGATGAAGAGCTGCATCGCGATGATCGGTGGGCGCGGCGGGGGCGGCAGGGATTTCGCACAGGGCGGCGGGGGCGATCCGGCCCGGGTGCAGGGTGCCCTCGACGAGGCCGAGCGGCTGGTCCGCGCTAAGCTCGAGACATAGAACGGCGGGCGGCAATGCCGGATGGACGGAGCGGGGTTTTTCGGAAAACATGACCGATGGTGAAATGGGAGCAGGATAACGCTCGAAAACAGCGGGAGGAGATGGTCAAATCTCAGATCATCTCCCGCGGTGTCAGGGACGAACGGGTGCTCGAAGCGATGCGGACGGTTCCCCGCGAGCGGTTCGTGCGTGAGGACGACAGGCAGCTTGCATTCTTCGACGGACCACTCTCGATCGGGTGTGGGCAGACGATCTCCCAACCGTACATCGTTGCCTACATGACCGAGATGCTCCATCTGAAAGAAAACGATCGCGTGCTCGAGATCGGCACCGGCTGCGGGTACCAGACAGCCGTCATCGCGGAAATCGCGCGGGAGGTCTACACGATCGAGATCGTCGAACGGCTGGCCCGGTGCGCGCATGAGGCGCTCGACGGGCTCGGCTACACGAATGTACAATTCCGGACGGGTGATGGTAACGAGGGGTGGCCGGAGAAATCTCCCTTCGATGCCATCATCATCACGGCGGCACCGGAGCGCGTTCCCAAGACACTCATCTCCCAGCTTGCCGACGGCGGCCGCTTGATCGCGCCGGTGGGGGGGTACATGCAGTACCTCGTCCGCCTGACACGCAATGGCGAGGAGATCGATCGAGAGACGCTGATCGGCGTACGGTTCGTTCCCATGATGGGATTTCCCCGGGACGATTAAATGCACGGCGCCGGGAAAGGATGAAAATGGTCGGTATTTTCCATCACGAGTTGTTCGAGAAGCACCTCGAGGGATACCAGCACCCCGAGAGGCCCGAACGGGTGAAGGTGATCATGAAACGGCTCCGGTCGTTCGAGCCGGTGGATTCTCTGACCTTCATCGAGGCGGCGCCGGCCGAGCGCGCCTGGATAGAGCGGATACACGATCCCGGATACGTGAACGGCATCCTCTCCCTCGAGATCACCGATGCGGTCGTCCTCGACTGGGGTGACACGGTGGCGACGCCGGCCACGCCGCAGGCGGCGCTCCACGCGGCGGGTGCCGCGGTTCAGGCGTCGCGCATGGTGCTCGCGGGGGAGCTCGCCTCCGCGTTCTGCCCGGTCAGGCCGCCGGGACATCACGCCGAGCACGACAGGGCGATGGGCTTCTGCCTGTTCAATAATATAGCGATCGCGGCGGCCGACCTGCTCGAGCACGGGGGGCTCCGGCGCGTTGCGATCGTCGACTGGGACGTGCATCATGGGAACGGCACTGAGAAGAGCTTCATCGAGGAGGCGCGGGTTCTCTACGTGAGTCTGCACCAGTATCCCCACTACCCCGGCACCGGTCACGAGCGGACGGTCGGCACGGGGCCGGGTGCAGGTTACACGATGAATGTACCGATGGGGGCGGGCGCGGGAGACCGCGAGTACCTCGATGCGTTCGAAAACCGCGTGATTCCCGCTCTCGACTCGTTCAAGCCGGAGTTCATATTGATCTCGGCGGGATTCGACGCGCACGGCGACGATCCGCTCTCGGGGGCGCTTCTCACGACGGAGGCGTTCGGGCGGATGACGGAATACCTGAAAGCGGCTGCTGAGCGGCACTGCGGCGGAAAGATCGTTTCGCTCCTCGAGGGCGGGTACGATCTCGATGCCCTCGCCGACTCGGTCGAGGCGCATCTCACGGTTCTGGCCGGGTAACCATCGCCGGTAAGAAATTTAATAATCACTATAATCCCAGAAAGAGCCGATTCTCCTCCGAGCGGCTCTCGTTGATCGATGAGACGCGGATGGCGGGTATGTCGACGACGGGGCACTTCGCCTCGCAGATCCCGCACCCGATGCAGAGCTCGGGATCGACGACGGGCTTCTTGAGGATGAACGGCCCGCCCGTCTCGTCGATCGCCTGCTCCTCGACGAATGTGATCGCCTTGTCCGGGACGGGGCAGTGCTCCTCGCAGACGATGCAGTTCCTGCCGAGCGCGTACGGGATGCAGCGGTTCTTGTCGAACAGGGCGAGTCCGATGCGGATCTCTTTCTTCTCCTCGAGTGTGATCTCACGTATCGCCCCGGTCGGGCAAACCTGTGAGCAGAGGTTGCAGTTGTACTCGCAGTACCCGAGGCGCGGGACGAGAATCGGGGTCCAGAGTCCCTCGAGCCCCGCCTCGGTCAATGTCGGCTGGAGGCCGTTTGTGAGACAGACCTTCATGCACTCGCCGCACTTCACGCACCGCCGTACGAATTCGCGCTCGGGGATCGCGCCGGGTGGTCGGATAAGGAGCGGGTGCGTCCGTTCCCGGTGGGCGCCGATGCTGATCGCGGGAACGGCGACGAGTGCGCCGATACCGCTCGCGAGGAGCCAGCGGCGCTGGAGGTCGACGTTACCGTCGCCGGTCCGTCGCGTCGTCGGATGAATCGACACGGCCCCGACGGGGCAGACATCCCGGCAGTTGAAGCAGACGAGACACTCCCGGCTCGCCCATTTCCCCGCAGGGAAGGGGGATGCGTCCCCCTGGCACGCCATGTTGCACCGTCGGCAGGAGATGCACTTCTCGCCATCGACGTCGACCCTCGCGAGGGGCTGCCTTGTTCCGACGATGCCCAGGAGCGCGCCGAGCGGGCACAGGTACCGGCACCAGAACCGCGGGGCGAGGAGGTTGAGGCCGAGGATGACGGCGAAGAGAATGCCGATCAGGATCATCTCCCTGAAGACCGGCTGTTCGAACGCCAGCACGGTACCCGTCATCGCCGAGTAGAGGGAATCTGCGGCCGGCGAGACAAGCGGGATATCGAGCGAGTAGAGGAAATCGAGCGCTCCCCGGATCATTTTATTCACGACCGGATTGAATCCGATGGTGAGCGAGCGGATCGTCAGCGAGATCGGATCGAGAAATCCCGCCGTATTCCACCCGAATACTGCCGCCACGATCACGAAGACGAGCACGAAATATTTCACGGGGCGCAGGCGCGGGTAGTTCGCCTCGGGCCGCTTGCGGTTCAACCGCCGCATACGGAAGTACCCGATGAAGGTATGGAGGGTGCCGAGAGGGCAGACCCACCCACAGAAGAAGCGTCCGAGAAAGGCCGTCAGCGCGACGGTGATAACGGAGAGGAGGAAGATCACCCGCACCGCGTGGGCTGCGAGGAAGGAACTGAGCGCGATTAGCGGATCGAAATCGAGAAAGAGCCTCACCGGCAGCCCCAGTTCGTTCTTTCCCTTGTATTCGGTCTGGATGAAAAGAAAGATAAAAAGGGCGAGGAACAGAATCTGGGATATTCTCCGTAGGTTCTTCATATAGATTGCCCGCTTCCGGAGAGCCGTCCGGCTCAGCTCTCCAGCGTGACCTTCCTGAATCCCGCTCCCGCGAAGTCCGCGGAGCCGAGTCCCCGCTCGGCGGCGAGCCCGATGTGCCTGAAGTCCGCCGGGTCACTGCTCGGGAACGCATCGCCGAACAGCGTGATGCCGAATGCATCGATCCTCACGAGGTCGGTGCTTGCCGCGATCGTGTCGAGCCTGCGCACGTCCTTCAATGTTCCGCCCTGCGGCCCGTTCGCCGTGAGGATGCGCACCGCATCGAGGATCGTCAGCGTGGGTCTGAAGAATGCCGCCAGGTCCACGACGCTCTCCGGCAGCTTCTGGTGCATCATGCTCCGGTTGCCGCCGACGAGGCCCATGAGGTTCTTCATCGACAGCGTGACCTGCGACAGGCCGTGATGCTTCGCGATCGGAATATTGATGATCTTGTCGGCCTCGAGCACCTCGCGGTAGACATCCCACATTTTGAGGATTTCACCGCCGAGGTCGGTTTTTGCGAACTTGCGCTTTTCCATGAAGGGAACATCGGCCCCGGCATTCTCGGCCGCCGTCTTGATGCCGCTGTTCGTGTAGGAACGGCGCGCGTCGTTGCAGGTGTTGTCCGCGACGATCACCCTCTTCGCTCCGGCCTCGAGGACCATCGTGATGACCGTCTCGACCACCGCCGGATTGGTCGTGGCCGCCTGCACCGGCGGGCGGTCCCACGAGATGTTCGGTTTCACGAAGACGATGTCTCCCTTCGAGACGAAGGAGTTCATGCCACCGATGAGCTCGACCGCCTTTCTGACCGCCGCGGCGGAATCGGATCCCTTGACGACGGAGAACGTGCATGGATCCTCTCCGGGGAACGGGAAGGCCCGGAGATTGTCGAGTGGGAGCATCGATGCCGCCGCTCCGCCTGCGAGTATTCGGATGAATGTTCTTCTGTTCAGCATGGTTGTACCGTCCTTTCAACTCGCTCGAAACACATTTCTCTTAGTATATGAATCGGGAAGATACACGTAAAGATTATAGTTTGTGCGAGGAATTCGATTCCCGTTGCGCGCCGGCACGCAACCTGTTATGTTCGCAACGATTTATCGAATGGAGTGAACGATCGATGAATGAAGGTACCGTGTTTCAGCCCAAGGTGTTCTATCGCAAGCTCGATTCCCTGCTGGTCAGGATCGGCAGGAGCGCCGGTACGAAAGAGGTCATGACCCTCGTGCTCGGCGAGCTGGTCGGTTCGTTCGGGACGGATCTCGGCATCGCGAGCGGCACCATATACGAGCTGAGAAAGGGAGCATTCCACCTGATCGAGGGGCCGGTCGGTGGTGACGGTGATCCATGGCCGAGGGTGATCCCCGCGACGGAGCATTCCGTCGCCCTTCTCGAACGCCACAAGAACTACATATTCTGCGACACCGAGGTGCCGCCATGGGGCAATAGCAGCGTGGCGGTGATCGTCGGAGAGGATAATCGATACTTGATGATCTTCCGGCTCGCCGAAGGATGGGTACGGGAGACGCTCGAATTTTCATTGAATACGATCCGGAGCACGGTAAACTACAGCCGCTACACGCGGCGTCTCAGGGCCGATTTCAACGAGGCGTCGGAGATCCAGTCAAGCCTTCTTCCCGAGATCGATCCCGTCTTCGAGGGATACGACATCGCCGGTCGTTTCCTGCCCGCCGAGCGTGTGGGAGGCGACCTGTACGATTACCACGTGCTCGGTGGGACCACGTTCGGCATCGCCGTGGGGGATGCGAGCGGCCACGGACTGCCGGCGGCGCTCCTCGCGCGTGATGTCGTTACCGGCCTCAGGATGGGGATAGAGAAGGAGATGAAGATCACCGGCGTCTTCAACCGCCTGAACCGCGTGATCAACCAGAGCCGCCTCTCGACGCGGTTCGTCTCGCTCTTCTACGGCGAGCTCGAGCGGGACGGCACGCTCGTGTACATCAACGCGGGGCATCCGGCACCGCTCCTCTTCAAGGGCGACCATGTGCAGCGCCTCGATGTGGGAGGAACGATCCTCGGTCCCCTGGAGAGCACGTCCTTCAAGCGGGGGTTCGCGTTCATCGATCGGGGTGAGGTGCTCGCGCTCTTCTCCGACGGGGTGTTCGAGATCACCGACCAGAGCGGTGAGATGTTCGGCGTCGAGGGAATCACCGACGCTATCCGGACACACAGGCACGAATCGGCCCAGACGATGATCGATCGGCTCTTCGAGCGGCTTGCCGAATTCGGCGGAGGCGATCGGCTGGAGGATGACGCGACCGCCGTGATCGTGAAGCGGATCTCGTAATGTCGGGATTGCAATCACAGGGGCATCGGCTCATCCGGCCCGTGATTCGGCGAACCGGTCGATCCGCTTGATGATCTCGTCGCGCGCCCGCCGGAAGGCGTCGAGCCGCTTCTCGCGCGTGCCCTCCGCCGCCGCCG
>DATKWS010000126.1:0-3163 GCA_035529435.1 Patescibacteria group bacterium | reverse complement strand
CGGCCCTCGGTTCGGTGGCCTTCCTCGCGGGATACGACTTCTACGGGGACGGCGACGCGATACGGCCGGTCGCCATGCACCAGAACTATCCGAATCCGTTCGCGTCGAATACGGTGATTTCATTCACCGCGCCCGGGGCGCAGAATGTGGCGATCGATGTCTTCGACGTCCTGGGGCGGCTCATCGCGCGGCTCGAGCCGTTCCGCATCGCGGGGGCCGATAGCGGATACGTCGACTGGGACGGCAGGAACCGCGGCGGTCGGCAGGTCTCGAGCGGCGTCTACTTCGTGCGGCTTCGCTCGGGGGGACACGAGGCGGTGCGCAAGGCGGTGCTGGTGCGGTGAGGAGCGTGCGGTGCGGGGCTTCGTACTGATTGCGTTGAATTTTTAATGGCACTGTGCCGGGTCCCCCGGCTCTCATGAGCATCACCTCGCCTCGGCGGCCCCCTCGGGCCGGATACGCCAGGCCACGACGAGCCCCACAACGGTCCATACGACGATGCTGTGAAATGCGAGGGTGACGGCATCCCCCAGCGGATAGCCGCCTATGCCGAACTTCGCGAGGTCGCCGAATACGGCGCACAGCAGGCCGATCGCCGTGAAAAAGAGCACCTTCCGCCAGTAGCTCGACAGGATCCGCGTCGAGGCCATCGACAACAGCCATGCGCCGATCATGGGGGCCAGGACAAAGATCACGAGCCCGGACAGCATGAGCCCGCCGGCGGCTTCGTGTCCCATTCCTCCGTACAGGATGCTGAACACGGGCTCCGAGTCGGGAAATCGTCCCTCGGCGCTCGGCGCCGGATTGCAGGTATACCTCCCCGGTTCGAGATTGCTATCCTTCAATGTCTCGTAGATGTGGCGCTCCGCCGGGAGCTGCTTCATATCGATGCGGGCCTGGAATCCGAGGATTCCATTCACCAGGAATGTCCACACGATCAATACGGCCCCGCCCAGCAATCCCGCGACTATCACCTTCTTCAACACGATCGACCTCCTCATGAGAGCTGTGATGACAGATCCTGTACCCTGGCGGCGAATGCCGCACACGGGCGTGTATCCAATTTGTCGTTCATTGTCCACCGTCCCGGTGTTTGCCCTTGTTCCGTTTTTTCATGTATCTCAGGCCGTCCTTGATCTCGGCGTCGGTCCATCCCCGCTTCAGGTAGAATCCGTATGCGCGGAGCGAGGTGTCGAGGTCGGTCGTCAGCCAGATCTTCTCCCACCCCCGGGACCAGAGCCAGTCCTCGACGAGGTTCATGAGGCGCGCGCCGATCCCCCTTCCCTCGAATTCCGGCAGGACCGCGATGACCCACATCTCGCCCGTCGTGCCGTTTCCCATCACGAAGCCGACCACTCTGCCATCCACCTCGCACAGCCACCCCCGGTGGGTTGTGTCCATCATTCCGCGCACGGACTCTTCGGTTATCCCCAGCGCCGAAAGCTCCTCGGGGGACAGCGCATTCTCCCTCGTGGCGACCCGCATCACGAAGAGGGAGGGGATATCTTCATGTGTGATTTCTCTGAATATCATTGCCGTCCGATCGCTCTGCTCACTTATCGCGAGTGGTGAACATTGTACGCAAAATGGTGTCCGGCGGGGAATGGTTGAAATGCGCCTTACTCTGATGCGTCGTCTTGCGGGAGCTTTGTGAGCGGCGGGGAGGCCCGGAGAGCGCGGGTTTCCCTTCTTTGATTCACCGCAAGCATGATGAAGCCGATTCCCCACATAAAAACCCCCACGATCGCGAACCGCGCCACCGGACCGTAGTACAGTTTCTCGTTGATAGAGGTGGCGATCCCGAGCATGGTCCGCTTTATGCGAAATATCGGGTGGTTTCGAGCGGCTCCTATTTGAACAGCTTCTTCACCTTGTCGCCGAACGAGGTGGAGCAATCCAGATCGGCCTCCGGTGAATAGCCGGATCCCTCGTCCGCCATCATCTCGAACAGGGGGATCTTCCACGTCGTGGTGTTTTCCTCCTCGTTGATCTCGCCGTTCGATGAGGTCACCTTCGGCGCATGAATGGTGATGGTGATGTACTTGTCGGCGAACATCGCGGCCGCCATGGCCGTTCCCATGTCCTCGCCGGACTCGGCGAACTCGTCGTCCACTTCTTTCTCCGCGAACGATTGCTTGAAGCGGACCTTCCCGTCGCCCAGGTCGGTGATCTGGAACGGCGCCTCGAACTCGCTGCTCGATTCGGTCGAGGCGACCGATTTCTGATGGACCTCGGCGAGCTTCAGGTAATCCTTCACCTTGATATCGAACACGAGGTGCCGCATGCCCGCCTCGGTGAACTCGTTGGTCAGCACTTCCTCGACATTGGGATCGCTTTTCAGCTCTTCCTCGACCTCATCCATGTCGGCGAAGGCGCTTGCACTGTCCGCCAGGTCCGCCATGGCCATGAGGCCTTCCGATACCTTGAGCTCGATGAGCAGTCTTCCGGTGCCGTCATCGTTGAACCATATCTCTTCGGACATCTCGAAGCAGCCGCAGACCGACAGACCGATCAGCGCGATAAGAACGAGTGCTCCTCTTTTCATGAAAACCACCTTCTTCATTCAGCGAAGTCCTTGTGAATGAGTTCCCGGTTGTTTAGAAACTGTATACATATATTCCACTCACTTCAGCAACACCATTTTTCGGATAAATTCCCGTCCACCCGCTACGGGCCTATAGAAATACACTCCACGTCGTAGGTTGCATCCGCGAGCACGCGGACCAGCCTCTCCGCGGCGTCGTAGATCTTGAGCGACACCTGCGAGCGATCCTCTCCAAAAAACATGAACAAGAATATAACTCAAACCATGGATCGGTTCTAGAGGAGAAAGTTGGCAAGGATTTGTTCTCCGGTTCCACCCAAGCCGATGAATCCGGCATTTCTCGAACGCTGCAAGCGAATGTATCCAATTTCGAAGCCGCCCCTTGATGCCCGGCTGCATCGCCTGCCATCCAGGCGGGAGGGCCGCCGCTCCTCCGGCGTCGTACGGGCTCGAAATAAAGATTGCTTGTACACCCCATTTTCTGTTTACATGAACTCGTTCGAAACGGCAAAGGGGGACGGTCATTCAGACACCAACCATACTACGATTCGATTCCATTTAACGTGTAAGGAGGGCGATATGCGCATATTCTGCACGTTTATCGCCGTTGCGGTGCTG
>DATKWS010000125.1:0-11147 GCA_035529435.1 Patescibacteria group bacterium | reverse complement strand
AGTGCCGACCGCCGGGCCCATCGTACGTCTCACGTAGAAATAGGTTCCCCCCGCCTTCGGCATCGCCGACACGAGTTCGGCCTGGCTCAGCATGCCGGTCATCGCGAGGAGTCCCGCGAGAACGTACGAGACGAAGACGGCGGGGCCGGCCCGGGCATGGGCGAGGCCCGGCAGGATGAAGAGCCCCGAACTGATCATCGCTCCCGAGGCAAAGCAGAACACATCGAGGAGATTCAATTCCTTCTTCAACTTCATGGGTACCCCGGCATTTCACCGCGCGCATCGGGTTCCGCGCCGCCTTTGCGGCCGCTGCGGCCGGGCGCATGCGACTCCCCCATCCTCGGAGTACACGGACACCCGTTATCGGCAGCCCGAGCACTTACCCGTCATTTCATCGATCGTAACCTTGATGATCGCAATCCGTCGTGCCTGCTCGTCCGGTACCTCGAAAGGGAGGTGTGTGTAATGCTTCCCGATCACGGCGAGTGCGCTGCGCTTCTCCGCCGGACTCTCGATGAGTGAGGCCGTGCCGAATCCGATCACGCTCCGGTACCGCATCGACCATTCGCAGGGTCTATCCGACCGCACGATCTCGATATCGGCGTCGATCTCGAAGCAGACACGGGTATTCCGTCCGATGATATCGATCTTCCTGCCATGCGGCGCGCTGTGGAAGTACAGTGCACCGTCACGGTAGCCGAAATTCATCGGAACGACATAGGGCTGACCGTTGTCGGAGAGTGCGAGCCTGCAGACTGTGGCGTTCGCAATGATCTCCTCGATTTCAACCCTGTTCCGTATCTCCCCGTCCGTACGTCTCACGATCGTCGCCGCCCTCGAATAATCTGAACGCGGCCCGGGCCGGCCACAACGTTCCTGCACGCGTCGTTCAGGAATTCGACTGGTCACCAGTATGGTCCATGCCGCGCTCGCGCACCAGAATTTTGTTGAGAATCCAGTAGGATATGATCCCCGCCAGGATGTATGAAATCACTATCGCAAAGAATGCACCGTTCAACGCGAAAATCCGGGACCCGGCATAGGCGAGCGGGATGCAGATCGCGAACGTCTGTCCGATGCCGAGCGCGGCGGCGTGGAGTGGCCTGTGCAGCACGTTGAGCGTGGATGTCGAGAGTATGAATACACCCTGCAGACAGTATGCGGCCGGAACGATCCGGAGGTAGGCCATGGAAGCGGCGATGACCGATTCATCCCGCGTGAACAGCGACGCGATCGGCCGTGCGGCGGTGGCGAGGAGTATCCACATCCCGAGACCCCACACCAGGGCAAACAGACTGCTGTGGCGCACCCCCCGCTCCATCCGCTCCTGCCGTCCGGCCCCCCAGTTCTGCCCGACGAAGGGACCGAGCACGGTGGCGAGTGCCATCACGCTCGCCATTGCGAAGAACTCGATTCGCGAGGAGACGCCGAACCCGGCAACCGCCTCGGCGCCGAAGGAGGATACGATGCCGGTTATGACGCCGATGCCGATCGGAACGATGATCTTGGTCGCCGCGGATGGAACGCCGATGTAAAGAACGCGTCCCCACGAACGCAACAAGTCCCTGAACGGTACGGCGGCGCACGTGACCATACGGTCCCGCAAACAGAGAACGTAGAGCGAAATCATCATCGATGTCGACCGTGCAATGACCGTCGCGATCGCCGCACCCCGCAGCCCCAGCCGGGGAAACGGTCCGATGCCGAAGATCAGGAGCGGATCGAGCACTATGTTGACCGTGACCGCGGCGAGCATGATCAGGGCCGGTGTCTTGGTATCCCCCGTCGCCCGTATCGCGTTGTTGCCGACCATCGGAACGTTGACGAAGATCATTCCGAGGTACCATACCGTCATGTAGCTCCTGACGAGCGGCAGTATCCGCTGATCGGCCCCGATCGCCCTGAAGAGCTGTCCGATGGTCAGGTACCCCGCGGTGATGAACACCGCCGAAATGGCCAGGGCCAGGGTCAGGCTGTCGGTTGTGTACCGCCTGACCGCCCGTTCATCACCCCTGCCGATCGCCTGGGAGATCAACGCCGAGGCGCCATCGCCGATACCGAGCGCAAGCCGGTTGAATACCAGTACCACGGGAAATGTGAAGCTAAGGGCCGCCAGTTCGAGGGTGCCGAAGCGTCCGATAAAGATGGTGTCCGTCAGATTGAATGCGACCATTCCCGCGATGCCGATGAGCATCGGGACGGTCAGACGAAAGAGCGTCCGCCCGACGGGTCCCTCGGTCAGGGCGGCTCTGTTGATGTTCCCCATGGCGTAGACTCGCAGGTACTGTCACGGTGAACGGCACAGCGTCGGCCGGCACGCACGCCCGTTCGGCGGACCCGTGGAGTGAATAACCGCGCGCTCGACCCGATACGGGTCATCGACCGGAGTTCCCGTATTCCGGCGCTAGAACAGTGCGTAGATGAATGGGGCTATCGCCGAACCCTCGGTGAGTATGATCAACGCACCCAGCAAGACCAGGAAGATGATAATCGGCGCCAGCCACCATTTCTTGCGGGTTTTGAGGAAATTCCAGAACTCTCCGAGTATCGAGATCTTCGACATCGTTTCCCCCAATCTCGTCAGAACAGTTTCGATGCACGCCGCAGATAATCAGCCACTGCTTTGGATGCGATCTCGTTGGCGCGCCGATTCGAATGATAATCCATTTTCGTTACATGCAGCTCGTTCGGGTCTTGTCCGCGGAAGGAATCGAAGAGATTCAGGTACCGGATACCGCTCGTCACGCAGAAATCCTCGACCTTCCTCATGATCAACCGGTCGTAGTAATCGTCGTTGAGACGCTGCAGCGGTGGATACAGAACGGCATGAAATTCGATATCCCTCCCGCGCAGTTCCCGATTGATGAAATCGAGGGTGCCGAGACTGAGCTTGAAACCCTCCGAGTCCAAATCGGAATAGATGATTTTCTCGGACATCTTCATACTCACCCCGAGCCGTTGCAGCAACTCCTTTGACCGGGCGCCGAGAAAGGCGATGAATCGCGACTGGTTGCGGACACCCTCGTACACGCGCCACAGGCGGACGGTGAAACCGTGCTTCCCGCTGCCGTCCCCGCCCGTTTCCCTGCGGGGTATCGCACCGCCTTCCCCCACGCCTGCCGCCGGTACCGTGCGGTGCTCGACGAAATAAGAAAAGTCCTCGAGTGAATAGCCGTTCAACTCGATATCGTTATACACCCACACGAGTATTATACCATCGGGATCGAACCGCAATCCATAGTTAAGCGCATACATGACCTCTTGAAATGTGTTCATGCCGGGAACGCCGAAGTTGATCACCTCGTACTGCCGCGCATCGTTCGCATCGCGATTCAGCAGCACCTCCAGCAGGCTGGGGATCGTATCGCCGGTCCGGAGCCCATCGCCGAACGTGAAGGAGTCTCCGAAAACCAGGATCCGCGTGACATCGCCGCCCTTGATGTCTTCGATCTCGCGGTTCCGCAATCCGAGCGAATTGACCTTCATGGGAACGCCTGCGTAGATCACCTCGGCGCCCGGAATGAACACCGACGTGTGGTAGTCTTCATTCCACTCCCGCCGCCACAGGCGGCCGCTGAATTCCGGCATGGGATAGAGAACGCGCATGACCATCTCACCGGCGGCGAACAGCACCGCGACGGTAATTACGAGGACGAGAACATGACCGAGAGACCGTTTCACGCGTAGTACGGTGGTTCCGGTGCTAGAACTGCTTCTCATAGCCGCTCTTGTCGGTTCCCGACGACTTCTTGGGCACCCAGTAGGTTTGGGCGTTTTCATCGAATTTCAAATCGAGAAATGCTTTGCCGAAGAGTCGTGAGATCAATCCGATCGGAGTGACGACCACGTAGAAGAGAATGCAGAGAATGACCCGTGTCATCACCCACCCGAGTATGACGGCGAGGGTCATCCAAACCTTCTGGATCGGCTTCAGGACTATGGGAAAGACCAATCCGAGCAGGATGAACGCTCCTGCGATATAGAACAGGATGTCGTAATATCCCCTGCCGCGCCACAGGAACAGCCCGCCGAAGATTCCCAGTGCGATCCCGACGGTAAACCCGAACTTGCGCAGCTCGTGTTTACTACTCTTTATATTCCTGATATCATGGACGACCATCAATCACTCCTAGTCAAGTTCGAACTCGCGAAGGAAATCGATATCCTTTTCCAGCGGCTT
This sequence comes from Patescibacteria group bacterium, assembly GCA_035529435.1. GTDB lineage: Bacteria > Krumholzibacteriota > Krumholzibacteriia > Krumholzibacteriales > Krumholzibacteriaceae > DATKWS01. Next base: position 6,967 of record DATKWS010000125.1, on the reverse strand, counting down.
TTGCTCTTTCTTCTCGATCAGGTAATTTCCCATGATGAGATAATCCATATTGGTCCTCATGAAACAGAGATACGCATCCTCGGGCGTGCATACGATCGGTTCCCCACGGACATTGAACGATGTATTGATGATCACCGGGCATCCGTACTTCTCGTCGAATTTCGCGATCATCGCGTGGTAGAGTGGATTGTGTGTGCTGTTCACCGTCTGAAGGCGCGCCGAGTAATCGATATGCGTGATGGCGGGAATCGTGGACCGGACGATCTGGAGCTTGGCGATGCCGGTGAGCTTCTTCTCCTCGTCGTCGAGCTCCCGGCAGATATCCCGCTTTACCGGTGCCACGAGGAGCATGTAGGGGCTCTCCCGGTCGATTTCAAAGTACTGATCGACCTTTTCCGCAAGCGTGGACGGAGCGAAGGGCCTGAAGCTCTCGCGGAACTTGATCTTCAGATTCATCGTCTCCTGCATCTTCGGGGAGCGGGCATCGCCGATGATCGAACGGCTCCCGAGGGCCCGCGGGCCGAATTCCATGCGCCCCTGGTACCAGCCGATCACCTTCTGGTCATTGATCAGGTCCGCTATACGCTCGGGGATCTCGCCGTCCGGCAGCTCCTCGCAGGGTATTTCCCGCTCGTCGAGGAATGCCTTGATGTAATCGTTGTCGAAAAGGGGGCCGAGATACGATCCCTTCTGGACATCGTTCGTATCGTCGGCGTGCCGCTCGTTTCCGAGATACTGGTACCAGGTCAAGAGCGCCGCGCCGAGCGCACCCCCCGCATCACCGGCCGCCGGCTGGATCCAGATATCCTCGAACGGTCCCTCACGCAGGATCTTGCCGTTCCCCACGCAATTCAGCGCCACACCGCCCGCCAGGCAGAGGTACCGCTGGCCGGTCACCTCGTGCACGTGGCGTGCCATCCGCATCATGACCTCCTCGGTGACCTCCTGGACCGAGCGGGCTAGATCCATCTCGCGTTGCGTCAGTTTCGATTCGGACTTGCGGGGCGGGCCGCCGAACAGCCGCTCGAACGCCTTGTTCGTCATGGTCAGTCCCGCGCAGTAGCCGAAATAGTCCATGTTGAGCTTGAACGAACCATCTTCCTTGAGATCCATCAGTTCGCTCAGGATGAGATCCTTGTAGCGGGGTTCGCCGTAGGGAGCCAGCCCCATGACCTTGTACTCGCCCGAATTGACCTTGAATCCCGTATAGTACGTGAATGCCGAGTAGAGGAGACCCAGCGAATGAGGGAAGTTTATCTCCGCCTCGAGCTTGATCTCGTTCCCCCTGCCGACGCCGTAGCTTGCCGTCGCCCACTCGCCGACACCGTCGAGGGTGAGAAAGGCCGCCTCGCGGTATGGTGAGGGGAAAAAGGCCGATGCCGCGTGCGACTCGTGATGCTCGGGGAATATGATCATCCCCTCGTATCCGAGGTCCTTCTTGATGAGCTCTTTTATCCAGAGTTTCTGCTTGATCCAGAGCGGAATGGCCTTGATGAACGAAGCGATTCCGACCGGAGCATAGGCGAGATAGGTCTCGAGTATCCGTTCGAACTTTATGAACGGCTTATCGTAGAACGCAACGTAGCCGAGGTCCTCCGCGCCTATCCCCGACTCGCCGAGGCAGTACTCTATGGCATGCTTCGGGAAGGAGAAATCGTGCTTCTTCCGCGTGAAACGTTCCTCCTGAACGGCGGCGACGATAACGCCATCCTCCACCAGGCAGGCGGCACTGTCATGATAAAATGCCGAGATTCCGAGGATTCTCATTGCGCCCCCTGTCTCCTCTCAGAGCGATTGCACCGGTTATGCCCCGCACCGGTGCCTGTATTAGCAGGATTCTTGCCAGTGCAGGACGACTCCGCGGTTTCATGCATGCCGACGCGCCGCACGACGCCATCGCCTCCCGGATCGGGCGGTGAACGGTTTCAACAAAAAAGCCCTCTTCGCAGGACTCCCTCGATACGACCGACCGGCAGCTCCATCTTGCACTAAAAATATATATTCCCGGGGCGCCCTCCCTTCGCCTCTGCCCGACCTTTCTCTTTCGTGTAAAATTACTCCGATTACGGAAAAAATCAATATAATAAGCGATTCCGGCGGCGGGGCGTATGTCTCACGCCTCCGGCACGCCATCCGGATCCCCCCGGCGACCCTCGACCTTGACGCACAGAAGCAGCACGAGGGCTGTCACCGTCATCACGAGGGAGTACACGAATGTCGCCTCGGGACGGATCGTATCCCACAACATGCCGGCGAGATACCCCCCGGGAAGCGCCGCGAGACCGACCGCCGTATGAAAGATCCCCAACGCGGTTGCTCGTGCATCCTTCGGTGCCATATCGACAACGAAGGCGCGCTGCACGCCGTCGATCATACCGAACAGAATGCCGTACAGTACAAAGAGCGCCAGAAGTCCGGCCGCGCTCGACACGGCGATCAATGCGGCGGCGAGCAATCCGAACAGCGCGTAACCGGTTCCGAGGAGGGGTTTCCGACCGATCCGGTCGGACAGCATACCCGCCGGAATGATGGAGAGCGTGTACGAGATGTAGAAAATCGCGTACAGCAGGATCGCACGTTCGTCCGTAAGCCCGATGTTCTTGGCCCTGAGCAACAGGAAGGCGTATCCGAAATGCCCCAGTGCGAAGACCGATGAAGCCGCGATAAAAACCTTCAGGGGGAATGGAACATGCGGCGTTCCTGTGGGTGGTCGTGTCGTCCGCCCGCCGGCCGGTGCGCCGGCCGGTTCGGGTTCGGTTACGAACAGTATGAAGAGTACCGCCACGAGGCCCGGGATGAGCGAATACAGGAATATCCGCCGGTAGCCCAGAACAGGCAGAAGTACGAATGCTAGAAGCGCCCCGGCGATCGAGCCGATGCCGTCCATTGCGCGGTGGAATCCGTATGCCGTTCCGCGGACCCGTTCGTCGCACGATTCCGCGACGATCGCATCACGCGGCGCATTGCGCACGCCCTTTCCGATGCGCTCGGCGACGCGCACGAACACGACGAACGGCCACGAACCAGCGACGCCGAAGAGAGGCTTCACCAGCGAGGATACGGAGTAGCCGAACAGGATAAACGGCTTTCGCCTGCGCACGCGATCGGACCAGAGTCCCGAGACAACCTTGAAAAGCGAGGCGGTCGTCTCGGCGGCGCCCTCGACGATACCCACGGTGTACGCCCCGGCGCCCAGCACGGAGGTCAAAAAAAGCGGAAGGAGGGGAAAGACCATCTGGCTGCTCAGATCGGTACAGAGGCTCACCAGACCGAGCAGAAACACATTCCTCGTGATTCCCCGCAGGATCCAGCCCCGGTTATTCGGATCGCCGCGCCGCATCACGCTCCAGTTTCCGGAAGTACCGTCGGACGCCCGTCCCGGCGTCCGATCCTAACCGGCCGTCGAGAACTTGTAGGTGAGACCGAGCGACATCGTCTGCTTGAGACGTCCGCCGAGATCGATCTGCTTGTCGTACAGCAGCTGAACGTACAGGTTCACCATGAGGTACTTCGTAATGCCCGCCGTGAAGATATTCTCCCAGTTCACGTCGGGCGACTTCCAGTAATCCTCCCCGGGCTGTCCTTTGAGCGCATCCTCCTCCGAGTAGAAGAGCGCCTCGTACACCGTCAGTTTGCTCGTGTAGGTAATGCGGTCTCCGGCCAGCGGCGTCTTGAAATCGTTGACGAATTCGAGCCCGAAATCGTTGCTGCTGAATGTTTCCCGTTCACCGGACAGCGGATCGAGTACATCCCTGTTGATGAATTGCCGGGTCGCGGCGCCGAAACGCGCCGTCCATTCACGTTTCTCGGTCTTGATGAAAACCCTCGCCGCACCGATGCTTTCGGTGATCTTGACAGGATTGATGTACCGGTTCTTCTCCGGGTCGCTCGCGTCGAGGAACTGCGTCTCGACCCTCCCCGCGATAAACGGGTCGACGAAACTGTCGATGGTGATGCGGAACACCGATTCGAAATCGATCAGATCGGTCGATTTGACCGGGCTGGTCCATTTCTTCGTCTCGACATCCTGGTTGTGCGTCTGTCCGAAGGAGAGCTTCAACGTATTCTTGTTGTGGATCCTCGCGCGAAGCTGTTTCTCCGCGATCGAGTTTGAGTTGAACACCCAGGAGAGAGCGCTGGCCTCCCCGCCCACCCAGTTGTCGCTGTACACATTCTGGGTCAGTGTGGCGTTGTTCTCGAGATCGATCTTCCAGGGTTCGCCGGCGAGCCCGGTGCTCGCCAGAAGCATGACGGCCGCGGCGACGACTACCATGATCTGCTTCATCACGCCTCCTTTGTAAAACCTCCAAGAAAAAACGAATATCCCCACACTCGTCAAGAAAGAGTGTTAGGAAAAATTGGATGAAATTACAACAGGAAAACGCGCCGGCATCCTAGTAGAAGATATGTTCCGCCACAACAGTGCCGCCCCGGGAAAAGCGGATCCCCTCGTATTCGAGCAGCGCCCGTTTCATCGCCACGCCGCCCTGAAAACCGCCCAGACCGCCGTCCCCGCGGATCGCCCGATGACACGGGATCATCACGGGGAATGGATTGCGGGCAAGTGCAGTGCCGACGGCCCTCGCCGCGTTCGGCAGCTCCAGGTGCCGTGCGATCCGCCCGTAGGTGCTCGTCCAGCCCCGCGGGATGCGTGACTCGGCGAGCAGCACGCGCCGCTGGAACGGAGTACACTGCGAGAGATCGAGGAGGCGGATGTCGAGATCGACCGGTTGCCCGTCGAGAAAATCGCGCACGCCGGAACCCAGCCGGTCGATCTCCGGACACGACCGGTGTATTGCACGGGGGAACGCCCGCGCGGCGAGGTCACCGGCGGCTGTATGACCGCGGGGAAGGAAAATGCGCCGGATGAGCGCGATACCGTTCCGCTCGTGCCAGACGATGGCAACCGGCCCGAACGGTGACGGTTGCAGCCTGTACCGGAATTGTTCCATGCTTCATGTGCCGTTTCGGTTTCGGGACTCCTGGTGGGCGGAAGGTTCTGTCCATGGCCCACGGACACGTTCCGGCAGGGGATCCGTTCCGCGGGGAGATTCTGGAAGCCTACCCGTCATCCCATTTCATCGTTTCGAGGTACCGCCTCAGGTGACCGGCCGTTTTGAATTTGCGGGAGATCAGGGACCGTTTCAATCCGCAGCAGACGTTCTTGATCGCCTGTGGATGCCGGCTGTAGAGGCGCGCACCTCCTATCGCGTCGTAGAAAATTCTGATCAGATCGAAAACATCCTCGCGGATGTTCTCCGCCCGTGGCGCTCCCCAGTTGTACATATCGACGAGCTTCACGTAGAACGACAACCCCCACCGCCGGATGATGACGTTGTCGTCGTGCAGGTCCCCATGGTACTCGTGGGCCTGGTGAATCTTCTCGACTCCGGCGGCGAGCACGTGGAGAAGATGAAGCCCCTCGAACGGGCTCAGGTGCTTTCCCGGCTGCCGGCCGAGAAACGGTCCGAGCAGCTCACCCTCGACATACTCCGATACGAGCACGGTCACCGGTTCTCCATCGAACCTGATATGCTCCTGCGTGTGGTACTGGATCAGGATCGGACAGTGGCGGAGCTTGTGTAGCTTGCGCGCGTAGAATTTCGTCGCTCGATTATGATCGTTCCGGTGCGGGAAGAAAAACTTCGCGGCCCGCTCGACACCGATGCACCGTTCGCGCACCCGGTACACCTCTCCCTCCCAACCGCTCCCGAGAAAATCGATCACCTCGTACTTGTTCGCGATGATCATCCCGGGGTCGAGATTGAAGCTGAACACCCGTTTTCGCCGCTTCGCTCCCATTCGATTCATCCCTCCATTCGTTCCGCCCGCTCCTTGAGCGCCCTGTTCATCTTATGGAATCTCTTCCTCGTGTGCGTGTCGAGATCCCGCCAGAAGAGTGGAACGAGAAAACCCGTGAAAACCTCCCTCTGCACGAACCGAACGCTTTCCACGTCGATCGGTTCCATAAAAAAAGAGTGCTCACCATCGAACAGCAGGGGGAGTAAGAGGTGGCCGAGCCAACGCACCTCTCTCAATCCTTCAGTATACAACACCGTGGGCCTGAAAGTCACGCTTTTCGATCCCTCGCGCGCGAAACGCACCGTGAGCCGTTGTCCCGCGGCGAGTTTCCCCTCGATACTGAATATGAACGGATTCCACTCGGGGTAGCGCGCGAAGTCGGTCAGCACGCCCCACACCGTCTCGGCCGCGGCTCGTATAACGATCTCGGTATGCAGTTCTCTTCTGAAGAGCCTGTTTGCTCGATGCCCGATCGCGCTCACCCCTCAGCCGCGAGCAGCTGCCGCCACCGTGCAACGTGACTTTCCTCGTCTGCCCGATTCTTCTCGACGATACGCCTGGTTTCATCGTCCCACGGAATCCCCTCGAGCAGCTCGCCGTAGTGCTGCACCGCCTTCGTCTCCACCCACACCCCCATTCTCAGTATCCCCCTTCTCCCCCGGATGCGTGAGAGGAGACCGAACACGAGGCCGACGATCCAGTACATCCACCTGGTTCGGCTCGGCTTCCACCCGTACTCGTACAGTTTGACCTGAAAATCCTGGAGATGCGTCATCTCGTTGCACATTGCGGCGATGAGGTAACGGTTCAGCTCGCACGGCTCGGTGGTGATCTGGTACTGGTAGATATTTACCGCCATCGTCTCGAGGGTGTGCAGTGTACAGAGCGCACGGCGGAGGCTCCGCGCCACTTTCGGAGATAGTTCCCCCCTGCGGAGCCTGATTGCGTCGACATCCATCGCTGTTCTCACGATCGCCGCCATGACGTAAACTAGCAACGGAATCTCACCGAAGCAATCCTATTCTGTCGAATCGGGGAATGTGGCTGTCGGGATCGATGGAAAACCAGCGCACGATCATCTTGCCCTCAACGTTTTCGAGCGGTACGAATCCCCAGGCCCTGCTGTCCAGGCTGTTGTCGCGGTTGTCGCCCATGACGAACAGGT
>DATKWS010000124.1:0-10548 GCA_035529435.1 Patescibacteria group bacterium | reverse complement strand
GGGATCATCGACGATCATTCGCGCTACATCACGGGCTGGGGATTGTTCCGCCAGCAGAGCGCCGATGCGATCCTGGAGGTAACGAAGGGTGCGATCGGCCAGTGGGGAGCGCCTCGAGAAATCCTTTCCGATAACGGGCTGTCAATGCCACTGTAATAATACCCATAAGTGGCGACTCAAAAATGCACCACCGGGTCTGAGCAAACAGGCCAAGCAATAACGCAAAAAGGAGTTGTCACGGAGTGTGTGACATCGAGACCCTGAGGTGGTCTATATACCACTTTCAGGGGGTGTCACGTGCTCGAGCATGGGGAGATATTCATGATACATGAGCTTCACAGAGAAGGTCTTTCGATACGAGCCATTGCCCGGCGCACGGGTTTTAACCGTAGGACGGTGACCAAGTATCTTCGCAGAGGGCTCGATTCGCCGGCCTACGGGCCCCGTTCGCCGCGGGGGAGCGTGCTCGATGATTTCAAGGGGTATATCAAAGAGCGCCTGGAGGAGTTCTCGGAGCTCACCGCCGTTCGGTTGCTTCGCGAGATCAGGGAGATGGGATATCGAGGGGGGTACACGACGGTGAAGGACTATGTGCGGGATGTTCGCCCGGTGGAGGATACTGGCTACGAGCACCGCTTCGAGACGCCGGCGGGCAAGCAGGGGCAGGTGGATTTTGCGCACTTTGCGGTTCGATTTACCGATACCCCCTCCGAGGAGCATCGGCTGTGGCTCTTCAGCATGGTTCTCGGTTGCAGTCGGCACCTGGCAGGACGGTTCGTGTGGCGGCAGGACCTTGCCACCGTGGTGCGCTGTCACATGGCTGCCTTTGAGAAGATCGGCGGTGTGCCACGGGAGATACTCTATGACCAGATGAAGACGGCGGTGATCGGGGAGGAAGACCCGCGGGGCATCATCTACAACAAGACCCTCTTGGCGCTTTCTCAGCACTACGGATTCATTCCCCGCGCATGCCCGAAACACCGGGCGAAGACGAAAGGGAAGATTGAGCGGCCCTATCGGTACATCCGGCAGGACTTCTTCATGGGACGTCGTTTTCGTAATTACGAGGATTTGAACCGGCAGTTCGATCAGTGGCTGGATGAGGTGGCCAACCGGAGACTGCACGGGACGACGCGGCGTTTGGTGCATGAGGCATTTGCCGAAGAAAAAAAGGCGCTCTTACCTCTTCCGGCCGTGCCGTTCGGATCGGTGCTCAAGCTCGAGCGCCGGATTACGCGGGACGGCATGGTATCGGTGGATGGGAACCTCTACAGTGTTCCCGATACGACGAAGCGCAGAGTCGTGGAGGTGCAGGTGACCGCCACAGAGGTATCGATCCTGGAAGAGGGTCAGCTGGTCGCCGTTCACCCGGTGCTGGAAGGCAGTGGCAAGCGGCGTGTGGCAGAGGGGCACCGCCGGTATCCACCGCCCGGCAATGCGAAGGTACGCCGCGAGAGGGTCGCAGAGGAACCTATCGGCCTTCCCGGTGAGCGGGTTGCCACTCGGTCGCTGGAGGTCTATGCGGCCGTCGCCAGCGCTCTCGCTCGAGACGGAAGGGGGATGCGATGACTGCTCACACAGGCTCCGCCAGCACCTTGGAACGTGTCCGCATGAACCTAGTCGGTCTGAAGATGGCCCGAGCCCTCGAGATGCTCGATGCCACGGTCAGGGGGCTCGAACAGGGAGAGATATCGGCCCTCGAGGCGATCGATATGCTTCTCGGCGAGGAACTCACGACGAGGGAGAGCCGACGGATCAAGATGGCGCTCATGACCGCCCGACTGACCCAGATCAAGACACTCGAACAGTATGACTTCTCGTTCCAACCATCTGTCGACCGCAACCAGATCCTCACCCTGGCCCAGTTGGGCTTTGTCGAACGCAAGGAGGTGGTGCATTTCCTCGGGCCGCCGGGAACGGGGAAGTCGCACCTGGCGATCGCCCTGGGTGTCGAGGCAGTCAAGGCCGGCAAGAGTGCCTATCTCGCCACCCTCGCCGAGATCATCGCTTCACTGCTCAAGGCGGAACGAGAAGGAACGCTTCCGACGCGCATTCGATTCCTGAGCCGTACAGCGCTACTCATTATCGACGAAGTGGGCTATCTGCCGCTTGAGCGAGGTGGCGCACATCTGTTCTTCCAGCTGATCAATGCCCGGTACGAAAAGGGGGCGATCATCCTGACCAGCAACCGGGGATTCACGGAGTGGGGTGAGATCTTCGGCGACCGCGTCATCGCCGCCGCATTGCTCGATCGCCTGCTCCATCACGCAGTCGTTATCCAGATCGATGGCAACAGCTACCGCCTCAGAGAGCATGCAGCCCTGATGCCGGAGAATCTCAAAGCGGCAGTGGCCGGTAGCAACAAAAAAACCACCCGCTCCAGGGGAAGACCCCCAAAACAGGAGGCTCGATCCAAAACCGGCTGATCACCGTAACACCCAGCACAACTGGTGCACTTTTACTTTGCCACTTCTGGGGAAAATTAAATCGGCGTTGACACGGCGGCAGTTTGTGGCCTGGCGGGGCCGCACGCGGTTCCAGAAGGTGCTCAAACAGCAAGGGATCGACCACATCCGGAGCGCACCTCATCACCCCATGACGTTGGGTAAGATCGAGCGGTTCTGGAGAACGATGTGGGAAGAGTTTCTCAGTGAAGCGGTGTTTGCCTCGTTTGCCGATGCTTGTCAGCGGATAGATCACTGGATACACTACTACAACCACCAGCGACCACATCAGGGGATCGACGGCGCGTGTCCGGCGGACCGGTTTTACGGCATGAGCGAGGATGTGGAGGAGGCGCTCAAGCAGGGTTGCGAGGAGAACGCGCTCAGGTTGGCCTTAGGGCAGGAGCCGCAGCCGCCCTTGTACTTGCTGGGTCAGCTGGGGGGCACGGAAGTGCGGGTGGTTCGTAAAGGAGAAGCGATCGAAGTGAAGGTGGGGGATGCGGTGCATGAGGTGATCCACATGGGTGCACCCTTCACCATCGGAGAGGATGGCAGTTTTGGACGAGCCGACGAGAACGTTGAAGTGGAAGGAGCTGAGTGGCCAGGAACGCTACCGAGTGGTGATGCTGGCGCGCAAGGGCGAGGTGACGGTACAAGAGCTGTGCACGAGCTTCGGGGTGAGCCGGCAGACGTTGTATCGGGCGATGGAGGCGACGGACCAGGCCGCGATGGAGGCCTTGGAGCCGAAGAAGCGAGGCCGCAAGCCGGCCCCGGTGTCGGACGTTCAGACCAAGGAGCTGACCGCATCGAATGCCACCCTCAAGAAGGAGCTGGACCACTGGAAGACCAAGTACGAGGTGGCCAAGACGTTTATCGAACTCGAGCGGCAACTCGAGCAGAAGAGCTCCCGGAGTGGACGGGGAGAAAAAAAACGCCGGGGCCGCAGGAAGAAGACGGACTGAGTCGTTACGACGATGCGTCCTGTCCCGGGGGGCAGAGCGAGGATGGTCGATGAGGGTCATGGCTGAGATTCTGGGCATAAGCGCGTTGGCATTAAAGCGCTGGCGGGAGAGACAAAGTGCGATGCCTTCTCGTCCGGCACCGCTCGGTCGTCCGAAGGTGATCTCCCGGGAAGTGCGAGAGAAGATCCGTCAGTGCTACCGGGACCACTACGGCCAGTGGGGACCACGCACCTTGGCCTGCTGGTGTCGTCGCGAGGGACTGGGAACGTGGTGTGCGTCGACCGTGGCGGCGGTGATTGCCGATCTTCGCGATGAGCCCGAACTAAACTCTCATCCCATCCGCTACGAGATCACTGCTCCTCAGGTCATGTGGAGTGAAGATGGCACGGGGTTCAAGGAGAAGGGCCGCAAGCGAGAGCTGCTCGTCGCTCAGGATGAACATGCGCGGTTCAAGGTGAACCGCCGACTGGTCGACGGCCCGGCGCGGGAGGAAGATGTTGTCTCCTATCTGGAGGAAGCGTTCCAGCGATATGGGCCGCCGTTAGTGATCAAGCACGACGGAGACGCCATCTTCCACGGGGATCGGATGCGGGAGCTACTCGACCGCTACGAGGTTATCGAGCTCACCGGGCCCCGTGCTTACCCACAGTATAACGGCAAGAAGGAGCGATCGATCCGGGACGTGAAGAGCTACGAACGGGCCCTGCGTCGTTCTGGTCAAAGGCTCACGCTTCGTCAGCGCTTGGATGAGACGATCCATGACTTGAACGAGGATCGGCCTCGTCCTGTCCTTTCGGGCCGCACGGCCAGAGAGGTGTTCACTCAGGAAGGTGTCGAGCTCCCTGCTCGACGGCGCTTTCGGAAGGAGGTGGATCAAACCGAAGAGCGTCTGCTCGCCGCTGCCCGTTCTCGCTCGGAACAACGGAGAGCTAGACGGAGGGCCATCGAAGAGGTACTATTACGTTACAGCCTCATAAAAGAATCGGGTGACGTGTCACGTAATTACGAAGCCAAAATCAGGACAGATTAAGTAGGCGCTACACAGTTATGGAGCTCGCCGGGCACAGCAAGCTTGAAATGGTCACCCGGTATCTTCACACAGACGACAAAATGAAAAAGGCTGCCATCGCCAGCCTGGAAATAGAGCTGGAATGACTAAAAAGTGTATAAACGTCAAATCGAGGTGTGATTAAGTGATTGTTATTATATTAGTTGCAGAATATTCAAATGGTGGGAGCTACAGGATTTGAACCTGTGACTTCTACCGTGTGAAGGTAGCACTCTAACCACTGAGTTAAGCTCCCACCCGTAGGCAGGGTACATAATAAAATGTTTACGTGGTGTTGGCAAGGAGAACCATCACGCCGCCCGCGGGCGCGGCGGGGCGTCGCACCGGCGCTTACTCTTTCTCCCGGTATTCCTTGAGAACCACCCTCGCCTTTACGAGATCCTCCTCATGCACGTATATCGTTACCTTCCCGAGGCCGTCGACGGTGATCGGGTACACGCTCTGAACCATGTCCCCCCTGGTCATCGTCCCGATCCCCTCGGCGTTGAGCACGCCCCGTATGATATTCGCTTCCATCTCACCCTGTGCAGAGGTGAGCTCGACCATTTCACAACCGTTTTCCGATGCCATTTTACCCTCGTTTGTTTGAGAACGGTGTGTTAATAATACTGCACCCGCGCGGTGCGCACAAGGGCGCAAATCAAGGCGCGCCGGCGGGTGCTCGTGCCCGTGAAGGGCCGCGACCACGGCCCGGGCCGAACGGGAGGTGCGATGAATCTCGGCGCGCATATGTCGATTGCGGGAGGCGTGCACCTCGCGCTCGAGCGGGGGCTCTCGATCGGGTGCAACGCCGTCCAGCTCTTCGTGAAGAGCAGCAACCAGTGGCGCGCCCGTCCCCTCGCCGGTGAGGAGACCGGGGTGTTCCGCGAGTTGAGGCTGCGGTTCGATCCACGTTTCATTCTCGCCCATGGGAGCTATCTCATAAACCTTGCATCCCCCGACCCCGTCCTCCTCGCGAAATCGAGACGGAGCTTCATCGAGGAGATGAGACACTGCGACATCCTGGGAATACCCTACCTCGTACTCCACCCGGGGAGCCACCGGGGATCGGGAGAGGAGACGGGCATCCGCACCATCGCGGAGAGTCTGAACCTCGCCCTCTACCAGAGGGAGGGCTCGGATCTCACCATCCTCCTCGAGACGACGGCGGGACAGGGCAATTCGGTCGGAAGCACCTTCGAACAGCTCGCCGCGATCATCGAGCTGGTCGATCTCGATGATCGTGTCGGTATCTGTTTCGATACCTGCCACGCCTTCGCCGCAGGGTACGATCTCCGAACAAAACGCGCGTACACCGGGACATTCCACGATTTCGACCGCATCATCGGGCTCGAGCGCCTCAGGGCATTCCACCTCAACGATTCCCTCAAGGGACTCGGGAGCCATCTCGACCGTCACACGCACATCGGCGCGGGAAGGCTCGGACGCACGGCGTTCTCCCTCCTCGTCAACGACCCCGCATTTCGCGATCGTCCGATGGTGCTCGAAACCCCCAAGGGACCCGATCTCGAGGAAGATATCGAAAACCTGAAGTTGCTGAGGAGGTTGCGGAAGGGGCGCCCCAAGCGGCGCGGCACGCGGCGGCGAGGCTGAAAATCACATATGGAGCTCGACGATATCCCCGTCCACGAGAACGTGGTCGTGATGCACCGGCTGCCCGTCGAATCGGGCCGAGCCCCACACCCGCGCGGAGCGGAGATTCACGGCGAAATCCTTGTGTATCGATCGGGCGAGATCCATCACCGTGCTCCCTGCGGGGAGCACGTAGGGCGCACCCATGTCGGCCTTCCTGCCGGGCACCTTGGTATATATCCTGATGATCTCGGCCGCGGTGAATATCCGCACCTTGAGATCCTCGATCCCCTCCCCACTCCTTGACGAGACGGCGATGACATCGATTTCATCGCCCAGCGCCTCCGAGACGGCCGCGCATGAACGGACGGCATCCGCCCCGTCGCACTTGTTGAGTGCGACGAGCATCCGCTTTCGCACCGCACCGATCGGCAGCTCGCTCACGGCGATGCGATGCGAGTAGACCTTCCCCTCCTCGAGCTCCTCGAGAAGGAGCGGCACCTCGACCCCGGGATCGGCCGTACAGCTCGCCACGACGAGCAGCAGGTCGGCGTTCCGGAGGAGGTTGTAGTAGGGAAGCCTGCGAACCTCCCCGCTCACCGGCGGCAGGTCGACGATCTGTATCTGTATATCCTCGTACGGCATCATTCCGATCATCGGAACCGCCGTCGTGTATGGATACGGCGCGATCTCGGGCGCCGCGTGCGTGAGGACGGAGAGGAGCGAGGACTTGCCGGTGCTGGTCGTGCCCACGAGGATCACTTGGGAAGCGCCCTGCTTATCGATGCTGAAGACCGATCCGCGCTTGGTCTGTGCGTGGGATTCGGCCTGCTCCCGGAAATGAGCGATCTTGCGCGTCAGGCCGGCGCGGAGCTTGTCGGTCCCCTTGTGATGCGGCATGATGGCAAGCATCTCCTCGAGGGCCGCGATCTTCTCGGGAATCGTCTTTGCGTTCTTGTACTCCTTTTCCGCGGCGAAGTAGTGCGGTGGAAGGTTCGCCGGCATACCCACCTCCCTGGATATTGTCAGAATATCAGAATGGAACCCATCGATCAATACGGTGTGCGGACGAAATGGTACGGAGTACCGCCGGGTTTTTTCTTGTTCGCGGCGGGAGCGGCGCCTATACTCTTTATCCTGGACCGTTCGACTGCGCGGGAGATACGGTGTGCACCTCACGCCGTTCACCACCGGAATAGATAACAAGACCGGGGAGGAGAACCAACATGTACGACGTGACGATACTGGGATCGGGACCGGCGGGGCTCACCGCCGCCATCTACACGGGGCGGGCCGGCCTCATTACGCTCGTGATCGATGGGATGTCGATGGGCGGGCAGCTGATGATCACGACCGATGTCGAGAACTTCCCCGGTTTCCCGGATGGCATCCAGGGCCCCGAGTTGATGCAGCGGATCAGGGAACAGGCGCAGAAATTCGGTGCCGTGTTCAAGCAGGGGGATGCGGGCGCGGTGAATCTGGAGGCTTCACCCTTCAAGATCGAGATCGGCTCCGAAACAGTAGAGACCAAAACGATCATTGTCGCCACCGGCTCGCAATCGAAGTGGCTGGGGCTCGAAGCGGAAACGGCCCTGCTCGGAAGGGGGGTCTCCGCCTGCGCCACCTGTGACGGTTTCTTCTTCAAGGACAAGGAGATCGCCGTGGTCGGCGGCGGGGATGCCGCGATCGAGGAAGCCACCTTCCTCACCCAGTTCGCCAGCAAGATTACCGTCATACACCGGCGAGACGAGCTGCGCGCCGCGCGGACGATGCAGAAAAGAGTCCTCGAGAACAAAAAAATAGAGTTCGCATGGGACTCCGTCGTGGAGGATATCCTCGACGTCGGGAAGGGCAAGGTGACGGCGGTCGTCCTCAGGAACGTGAAGACCGGCGAGACCCGCGAGCTTCCCCTCGACGGCGTATTCATCGCGATCGGACATGATCCGGCCACCGGGATATTCAAGGGTAAATTGAAACTCGACGACAAGGGGTATATCGTCACCACGAATCGTACGCGCACGTCGGTACCCGGCGTCTTCGCGGCGGGGGATGTCCAGGATCCCCGCTACCGGCAGGCCGTCTCGGCGGCGGGAAGCGGTTGCATGGCGGCGATCGATGCATTTAAATATGTAAAGGGCGAGGAGGAATCGATCGGGTGGTAACGCCTCACCGTGTCCTCGAAAGGAGATCCGATGCAACCCTTTTCCGGGAAAAAGGCACTTGTCACGGGCGGTTCGCGCGGTATCGGACGCGCCATCTCGCTCGCGCTCGCCACGCGCGGAGCCGATCTGGCGATCAACTACGCCAGGGACGAGGAGGCCGCCGCTCGGACGGCCGGCGAGATCGAGGAGCTGGGACGGAACGCCCTCACGATCAAGGCGGACATCTCCGATCATACGCAGATCAAGACGCTCTTCGCCGAGGTCGGGGAGCGATTCGGCACGCTCGATTTCTTCGTCTCCAACGCTGTATCCGGCATCCTCGGACCAGCCGCACGGATCGGCAGGCTGGGGTGGGACCGCGCCCTCAGCACCAACGCACGTTCGTTCCTTCTGGGTGTGCAGCACGCCGTGAAGCTCTTTCCGGAATCGGGCGGCAAGATCGTCGCCGTCTCCTCGATCGGCAGCTTTACCTGCCTCCCCGGCTACGCGGCCGTCGGAGCGAGCAAGGCCGCGCTGGAAACGCTGGTCCGTTATTTCGGGCGCGAGCTGGCTCCGCGGGGGATCAACGTGAACGCGGTTTCAGGGGGTCCGGTCAACACGTCGGCGCTCGATTACTTCCCCGACAAGGAACGGATCCTGGAGATATGGAAGGAGCGAACGCCCACCGGGCGGATCGCCGAACCGGACGAGATCGCGGCGGTCGTCGCATTCCTCCTCTCCGACGAAGCATCCTGGATACAGGGCCAGACGATAGTCGTCGACGGGGGATTGACTCTCTAGGAACCGTACGATCCCCCGCCTTGACATCGCTTCGACATTTCTCTATGTTTGGAAAAACCAGTAACAGACGGTGCTTGCACGGGTAGAAAGGAATCAATCATGAGTAATGACCAGGACTTCACGACACTCGAGGTGCTGAGCATCGGCATCAAATCGGAGATCGAAGCGATCAGGCTCTACATGCGCATGAAGGAGATCACGAAGAACAGCGACCTCGCGGAGAAATTCGATTTTCTGATAGCGCAGGAGAAAAAGCACCAGCAGATACTGACCGATGCGTACAACAAGAAGTTTCCCGATGTCGATCTGAAGCTGCCCCCCAAGTCGCTCGTTCCCTCGGTCAGCGAGGTGCTCGCGCGTGATGCGGACCTCAAGGACCTGTTCGACACGGCGATGACGGCGGAGAAGATGTCGGAGGAATTCTATCACGGCCTCGCCGGGAAAACACGCGATCCGAACAGCAAATCGCTCCTCATCTATCTCGCCAGCATGGAGCACAGCCACTACACGATCCTCGAGGTCGAGTACCAGCAGCTCCAGAGGGGCGAGGACATCAATTCCGATGACTACCTGCGGGGCGAGCGCCTCATGAACCTGGGACCGTAAATCGGATACGGGGCGGTGAACGTGCCCCCCTCGTACCGTTCGTGTATCAATTATATAAAACCCGCGGATCGATGCAACGGTCGAACCGCGCCCCGTTCAGGGATACAAACCGACTACTGCGTATGGAAATCGACCATCCGCTCGATCGCCCGGCGGCAGACGGGACAGAAATCGGCGAGCCCCTTCGAGAACATCCGGCAGTCCCGGCAGGGACGGTAGAGCCCCTTCGCCGAGTAGCCCGCTCCCTCGAAACATCCCACGACATCGTTGTAGGTCGAATCGTCCGGCGTCGGAACCGGCGTCCCCTCACGAACCAGATCGCCCCACTTCACGTTCATCGTATCGAGGAGCGCCGTCATATTCGGCTCCCACGGTTCGACGCCCCGCGGATACATGTCGTTGTAGGTGACCGCGGAGGTGTAGTACTCGTCGCCGAGCCCGGCGAAGGCGTGCCCGAATTCGTGTATGAAGACATACCCGTCGTACTCGTTGTCGGAGATACAGGTCGAGTACAGGTTGAAGATACCGCCGCCGCCGTACTTCTCCGCATTGGCGAGAATAATGACCTGATCGTAGGGTACGGCTCCCGCGATCTCGCGCACGATCTTGTTCGAGAGGGTCAGCATGTACCGGTCTATGTCGAGGCTGTTGAACGAGAGGCCGAGAAGGTTATCCCGGTAGGTCCCTTCCCGGGGATCGTCGACCCCCGATTCACGGGACACCGTCTCGATGAGACTGATGTTAAAATCGCTCCGCCGGCTCCTGAACGGTTCCGTGTCGAAGAAGAGATCGACGAACCGCCTCGCATCGTCTCGAAGCTTGTGGATCTGGTCCTGGCGGTACCCGTCGCCCAGTATCACGATGTCGACCGTACCGGACGGCGGTCCGTTATCCTCCAGTGTGCGCACCTTGAATGCTCCGTATCTTCCGCCTGTCCGTATATGGAAATCGGA
>DATKWS010000123.1:0-6473 GCA_035529435.1 Patescibacteria group bacterium | reverse complement strand
CGGCGGCGGTTACCGCGAGACCGATCGTCTCGAGATCGCGGAGCTCCCCTATCAGTATGACGTCTGGGTCCTGCCGCAGGGCGCGTCGCAGCGCTTCGTTGAAGCCCTCTGTGTCCGTCCCGATCTCCCGCTGGTTGATGTAACATTTCTTGTCGCGGTGCAGGAACTCGATCGGATCCTCCATCGTGAGGATGTGGCCCTGCTCGGTGGAATTGATCATATCGATCATCGCGGCGAGCGTCGTCGATTTTCCGCTTCCCGTCGGACCCGTGACGAATACGATGCCGCGCGGTTTCATCGCCAGTGTCTTGCAGATATCCGGAAGGCCCAACTCATCCATCGTCGGTATTTTCGTCGGAATGTAGCGCATGATGATGGAGATCGATCCGCGCTGGCGTAAAACGTTCACGCGGAAGCGGGCGACCCCGGCGATTGCGTACGAGCAATCCAGGTCACCGCACTCCTCGAACCTTTTCCACTGCTCATCGTCCAGCAGCGTCCGGGCGATCGTGCGCGTGTGCTCTGGGAGGAGTGGAGTTTCCCCCTGGGGATGAATGACGCCCGAGATACGCACACCGGGAGGTTTACCGACCTTGAGATGCGCATCACTGCCTTTGAGCTCGACCATCTTTTTGAGAAATTCATCGATCTGCATCCATCCACTCCCTTTTTGCACATCAAGAGCACAGCGGGAGAGCGCAAGCTCCGTGCCAGCCTGCACGCGCGAGAATGAATGTAAAATATTTAATAAAATAGACTTAGGTCCCTATCGGGGACCGGAGACGGCACATGGCTTTTGTGCCGGATCGGCATCTCTGTGGGACTTTTTGCCTACTTCGCTCTTTCCGCGCATGTGACGGCAATGCATTGCATTTCAGCACGCGATCCAGAAACGGCGGACCGGAAAGAACCCTACTCGCCGGCGAGAACGATCCGCATACCATGATCCCCGGCCGGACGTCGATCCTCACTCATTGCGGCTTCGGGTCATCGGCCCCACCCCCGGCGGAGCCGGCCGAACAGAGAAGGAAATTTCGATCCGCCGCCGGACTCGTCGCCGGTCTTCTGCCTGATGAATCCCTCGAACGATTTCGAGCAGAGCATGGGGCCCTCATCGGTTTCGATCAGGTATCCCCGCCGCTCAAGATTCTCGTTCACGTACCGGTACTTCCGATCGATCGCCTTTCCCGATGCGATGCGCACGAGATTTCCCCGTTCCGCCTCGTCGAACCGTTCCCACACAAAGCTGTAATGAGGAACGGCCTCCTCCTCGAACGTCCTCGAGATCTGCTCCCAATCAGGTTCCGCGTCCGGATTGTCGAGAAGAAACTCGAAGGCGCTGGAGCAGGCGATCTGGAGAAAGAAGGGGAACAGTCCCGCCAGATCGATGATCCGCCCGGCGTGCTCCTCGAGCGGAACGCCCTCCCGCTTCGATGGCACCGTCACGAGCTCGAGCGCCTCCCCGCGGCTGAAGGGACGCAGCGGCAGGTTCGAGAATATGTTGAAGAAGGGCGAATCGGAGATGTCCCTGTTGTGACACATCAGCTGTAATTCCTCGCGGGAGGAGGTGACGTACGCGACCCGGTACGAATTGGCCAGCGACCTCAGGAACGAGAAGAAGTCCTCCTCGAACCTCTCGTTGCGCGTGATCAGCTCGAAACTCATCCATCATGATGACGATCCGCTTGCCCGCCTCGTGCAGCTCCTGTATCACGTCCTTGAGCTGATCGAGCGCTTTGGGCCGGGCGGTGTATTTCGTCCGTTCCCCCGTTTCGAAGCTGAAGACGTTGAACAGCAGATCGATGAATTTCGGCACGTCGTTGTCCACCATGTTCTGAAAATCGAGATAGACGAAGATCGCGGAGTCGTAGTTCTGCATGGAAGCCTTGCGGTTCTGCCTGTTGTAGACGTAGTTGAGAAGCGAGCTCTTGCCGATCCTTCGTTCCCCCACCACGGAGATCGACTGGGGCTGCGGCGCATCCAGCCGCGAATAGATCTTGCGGACCTCTTTCTCGCGGCCGAAGAAATCGCTCGCATGCTTGATCATGACACGGTTGAGATACGGGTTGCGCTTGCTGCTCCGGTCGGCGAGCGAGCTGACGTTCGAGACGATCGTCGTGCCGGCATCGGATTCCTCCCGCAGCTCCGCCTGAAAACTTTCGAGCTCGGCGGCCAGCAGTCCGAAATCCAGCGGGCGATCGTTCGGATCCTTCTCCAGGCAACCCGTGATGATCGCCCTCAACCGTTCCGGCACATCGCCGGGAAAACCGATCCGCGTTTCGTTGATGATGGCGTACATCAGGGCCGCCGGATGTTCGCCGGTGAAGGGAAACTCCCCCGTGAGGATCCGGTACAGCCCGATCCCGAACGACCAGATATCGACGCGTCCGTCGGTCGCCGATCCCCGTATCTGCTCGGGCGCCATGAATGCGGGGGTGCCCATCATCGCGTTGCCCGTCGTCGCAACGTCCGAGTAGAGGAGCTTCGCCAGGCCGAAATCGAGTATCTTGACCCGCGCGTTGTCCGTTTCCTCTTCGTCGAGCATGATGTTCTTCAGGGTGAGATCCCGGTGGATGATCCCCTCCCCGTGCGCGTACTGCATCGCACGGCAGACCTGCGACGCGATCGAGCACACCTGCGGAATCGTCAGTGCCATCTTCGATATGAGATTATCGAGTGAGGGGCCGTTCACGAGCTCCATGACGAGAAACTCGTGGCCTCCATGATCGCCGCAGTCGTAGACGGTCAGGATGTTCGGATGATTGAGCTTCGCGAGCGCCTGGGACTCCCTGAAAAACCGCTCCCGGAATGTCTCGTTGTCTCCCCGCGTCGAAAGGACCTTGACCGCCACCTGCCTCTGGAGCTTGGTGTCGAATGCGAGGTAGACCTCGGCGAAGCCGCCCTGGCCGATCTTCCTGTCGATGCGGTACCTGCTGGAAATCACTTCCCCGATCATTCCCGGTTCCTTCTCTCCAGATCGAATGTCCGTGTGATCTTCTCTTCCGATTTCAGCTCGATCGACTCCCGCACCGTGCCGTAGACGGGATGGCGCAGCTCGATGGTGTGCGTTCCGGGCCTCAGCGCGATGCGGTAGTTCACCGCGTCACGCTCCCTCAGTTCCCCGTCGATCCAGAGTTCGGCATAGGGAAGAATCTCGATCACCAGCTCGCCGGGCGGGAGGAGCGTGAGAACGACGCTGATCTGATTGCGCGGCGCCGGAACATCGATCGCTTGCCGGTTGTCGAAGTATCCCGCGAGGCGCGCGACGATCTCGTGCCTGCCTTCCTCGATCGCCCGGATGCTGAGCGGGGCGGCGCCCCGCGAAACCCCGTCTATCGATATCTCCGCGCCTCCCGGATCGGAGATGATGGTGAGGGGATGCACCACCTTGCTGAAACGGTGGGTGATCGAAACTGCCGAGTCGGCGACGATCTCGATTCCACCGATCTCGCGCGCGTAGAATCCCGGGAGCTTCAAAACGACCGAATGCAGCCGGTTGACCGAGAGGTCGTCGAACGTACAGGGTGTTTCACGTCCCGTCGGCTCGCCGTCGAGCTCGATCCCCGCACCGGGCGGTGTCGACGCGACGGCAAGGCTCCCCCGTCTCTCGACGAGCGCGACCGTCCGTTCGAGTGGAACGTCCTTCTCGAGGCGGATCGAATCCTCGTAGTCACGATAGCCGGCGAGCGTCACGCGCAGGGCGGA
Source organism: Patescibacteria group bacterium (assembly GCA_035529435.1). Lineage (GTDB taxonomy): Bacteria > Krumholzibacteriota > Krumholzibacteriia > Krumholzibacteriales > Krumholzibacteriaceae > DATKWS01. The sequence continues at coordinate 2,768 of DATKWS010000123.1, read as the reverse complement.
TGCTCCGGCCGGCACGATGTCGGTGACGGGGGATTCGCCGACGAGCGTTCTGTCGAGAAAGACCTGCGCTCCCGGTGGGGCCGTCATGACGGTGAGGCGCGTGGAATCCCGGGGGGCGACAACGCCCCTGCGCTTTACCTCCTCGCGCATGTTGAAGCTGTAGATGAGCGCGGCAACGGTGATGACGACGGCGGTGGCGGCCAGCGCGATCGCCGCGACGCGCCGCCTGCGCCGTACCGGAACGAGCCCTTCCCCGAGCTCGCTCCCCTGTTCCTTTATCTCGTCCAGGACCTGCCAGATAGAATGCATGCGGACCATCCAGCGCCTCCAGAGATCCATGCGGAACGCGTACCGTTCCGTCTCGGGATCCTTTTCGAGATAATCCTGGTAAAAGAGGCGCTCGAGGGTCTCGCGGAGCTTGTTGGAGTCTATACGATATCCGATGCGTTCCGATTCGGCGAACGATACGATATCATCCGGTTCCACGGGTTCGACCCTCTCCTTGCTGAGCTCGGCGATGATCGAGAGGGAGATCTTCTCCATCGCCGCGAGCGAGCTCCACGAGAAGATCATCTGCGGCAGCGGATTCTCTATGATCTCGTTCACCACGTCATCCACATCACCGGGCGAGACGGTGTTCTTTTCCGATTCATTCAGATGATCGACGATCGACTGGCAGAGAACCTGTGTGTAGAACGGCTGGCCGGCGGTAAGGCGGAACATCACATCCAAAACGCCCTCGTCGTACCGCACGAGCCCCGCCACCGGATCCTGCATCAGGCGCATGGCATCTCCCCGGCGAAGGAAACTGACCCTGCGGTGCAGGGCCTTTCCGAGAAACGACGCCCAGTAGCGCGGATCGCGCTCCTCGAGCTTGTCGGAACCGGTGAAGAGAAAGTAAACCCCCTCTGTGTTCTCCATCCAGTATGCCATCAGGTTGAGCACGTCCTCGCTGAACCGTTCCCTGTCGATGAGCGATTCGAAGAGCTCGTACTCGTCGAACATGAGGATCAGATTCCTGCCGGTGAGCGCATCGACCGCCTTCTGCGTGAATTCGTTGAACGCCAAGAGGGGATTGGCGGCGAGCTTCTTGCTGAAGTCGTCGCCCACGAGGGCCCCCGTCCGACCCAGGGCGGCTGCGATCTGACGGGCGAGGGCTTCGAGGAATTCCCGGTCGTTGCGGACGGTGATCGATTGCATATCTATCAGTACCGGCACGAAATCTTCGCCGAGCCGTCCCTGTTTGATCTGGAAGAGAATCGATGTCTTGCCGCTTCGGCGCGATCCGCAGAGCACGATGATCCCGCCCGTGCGGTGGCCGGCGACCTTTTTCCGTATGAATTCGAAATCGTCGACCCGGCCGAAGAACATCCGGCTGTCCTCTATCGGGTTCCCGACGATGTACGGATTGGGGATCGGGGTGAAATTATTCCGTGGCGTTTCATCCATTCCGGTTCTACGCTTCCTGCTACTTGGGATTGGCTACTGCCCGGGCGGCGCCGGCGGACCCGGGAGGGGCTCCTCCACGGGTGCGCCTCCGCCCGAATCGGAGCCGAGGGTTAATGCGGCGACGATTCCGGCCGCGACGACGGGGCCGAGACGGTAGAGCCACCATTTCTTGTCCCGGCGGCGCTCCATCGTGATCCCCATGGTAAGCGTCGCGCTCGGATCGATCCTGATCGTATCCACCATCGAGTGGAATCCGCTCTTGACCGCCATCAGCGAATATTGTCCGGTCCGTAGGTACGCGAGATTCATCGGGGCGACGCCGAGCGAATCGCCGTCGAGAAAGAGCTCGGCCCCGCCGGGTCCCGTGATCTCGAGCGAGCCGTACATCGCGCTTCGCAGCTCTCTGTACGTTTCGTTCATCGATTGGGGAAGAATGGCCGTGTTGACGGACAGATCGGGATATCGCTCGAGCGCCTCGCGCGCCGTCTTCATGGCGCCTTCCTCGTCGTTCATCTTGAAATGCGTGTGGACGAGCAGATTCCATGCCCTCCGCTGCACCGTTTCGTCACCGGGATAATCGCTGATGATCCGTTCGAGCAGCGTCACGGCTGCGGCATAATCGCCGCGCGCCCTCAGAAGTCCCACTTCCTCCCACAGGCCGTATATGTCGTCCTGAGCCGGCGCCGGGCCCATGCCCGCCGCCGAGCAGAAAACGGACACCGCCAGAAGGAGGGCCATCGGTCCCCTCACGCGGCTCGCCCGGATTTTCTTTGAATTCATGATCGTCCCTTTCTTCGGATTCAAGCGCGCACGAGCAGACATCGCATACACGCAACCGGCTCGACAACCTTATACAAAACCGGATTCCGGTTCAACAGCAGAATGAGCACGGCTGCCGCAAGCACGGCCGCGGTGATGATCGATCTCATGAATGCTCCCCTCTGTCCGGCCCGGACGCTCGTTCCCGTTAAGTGGATATTTCATGCTCCGGGCCGACGTATCACCGCAGCGGCAAAGCGCCATGCCGCTCGAAGCCGCTTCGCATGCTGATAATCGCTGGTACCTTATCGTATTATACAAGTTTCTCTCATTTAATATCCGCGTCCGGCATGTGCCGTCCCTGCCGTCGCCCTTACCGCAGCAGGACCATCTTCCTCGTCAGCACGCGGTCGCCGGCAACGAGGCGGTAGAAGTAGATGCCGCTCGCGAGCGGCCTTCCACCGTCGTTCCGCGCGTTCCATCCGATCTCCTTGCGTCCCGCCCCCATGTACCCATCAATGATCGTCGCCACGCGCTCGCCTCGAATGGTGTACACGCAC
>DATKWS010000122.1:0-5434 GCA_035529435.1 Patescibacteria group bacterium | reverse complement strand
GGCAGGCGTTGCATCCGGCGGAGATCGACTTCGCCGCGGTCGGCGAACGGGCCGCGGAGCGTGCGGTGAAACTGCTCGGATCGAAACGCATCGCAACGGGGCGGTATCCGGTCGTGATCGACGGCACCGCGTTCGTCGACATCGTCGATCTTCTCGCCGAGGCGCTGTCGGCGGAAATGGCGGTGAAGGGGATGTCGATTCTCGCCGGGAAGCAGGGCACGCGCGTGGCCCGTGAAGCCGTATCGATCATCGATGACCCGTTTCGCAGAGGGTGCTGTTTCAACGCCGGCTTCGACGCCGAGGGAGTGCCGAAGAAGAGGTGTACACTCATCGAATCGGGAATTCTCGGCGGGTACCTCCACAATGCATACTCGTCGCGCAGGATGGGAGTGAAATCATCGGGCAACGCGGTGCGCCAAACCTACAAGAACCGGCCCGTCCCGGGGCCGGCGAATCTTCACATCGCGCCGGGTGAGCGAACGGGCGATGAAATGATTGCGGACATGGATGAGGGGGTCTACGTCCAGGACATCATGGGAATACATACGGCCGATACGATCTCGGGAGATTTCTCCGTCGGCATAAACGGTTTTCATATCAAGGGGGGGAGAGTGGAAGAACCGGTGAGCGAGGTGACGATGAGCGGCAACATTCTGACCCTCCTGTGCGGAATTCGGGAAGTCGGGAGCGATCTCGTCTTCGTGGGCCCGCTCGGTTCACCCACCGTATCCGTCGAGGATATCAGCGTGAGCGGAACGTGAGGAGAAACACATGCATCCTATTCTGATCGAGCTCGGGAAGTTGAAGATATACTCGTACGGATTCATGCTCGCATTGAGCTTTTTCGTCGGCATTCAGATCGCGGGCAGGCGCGCCGAGAAGAGCGGCGTCAGGCGCGAGACGATCTACGATCTCAGCATCGTTCTGATCCTCTGCGCCGTTCTCGGATCGCGGGGGCTCTACATCATCACCCACAGGAATCATTTCCACTCCGTTCTCGACATCATCGCCCTGTGGCAGGGCGGTGCGACCTACTACGGCGGGCTCATCCTCGCAATCACCGGCGCCATCATCTATCTCAGGCGGGCACGGGTTCCCTTCTTCGCCGTCGCCGACATCTGCTCCCCACCGATCGCGCTGGGTATCTTTCTGACCCGTATCGGGTGTTTCCTGAGCGGCTGCTGCTTCGGCAAACCGACGGCGGGCCCGCTGGGGATCGTCTTCCCGCACGGGTGCCCCGCGGGGTACACCTACCCGGGCGAGGCGGTACATCCGACGCAGCTCTACGCCTCGCTCTACGGTCTCGTCATCTTCCTCGCGCTCCTCGCCGTCGAGAAGAAGAAGTTCTTCGAAGGGTACACGTTCAGTGTTCTCTGCGTGCTGTACGGGATCGCGCGGTTCGGCATCGATTTCTTCCGCTACTACGAAAAATCGGCAATGGTCGGCGGTGTGCTGACCATCAATCAGATGCTCAGTCTCGGATTGATCGGAACAGGTCTGTTCCTGTTCGTACTCTTATCGCGCCGGAGAGGTGCCGCGGGCGGTACGCGCTCATGATGTCGATTCACGCCCGGCGTGAATCATGATCCAGGGCAGGGTCGTGCTGGAGGTGGTGGTGTGGTTCTGGATGGTTTCTTCGCATTTCTTGTCGATCAGGTATTTCCCGAATGTTGCATCGTCTGCGGGGCGATGACCCCTCCACCGCCGGTGCCGTTACTCGCGCTCCCGGCGCGCTGGCCCGCGGCGGCGCTCGGTTTCTTTGGGAGTGATTTCTCGGTGCGCCTGTTTCCCGGCATACGTGTGACGGCACGGATCCTCTGCACGGAGTGCTGGCTGGGACTCGAGCCGGCGCAGCCGGTGGTATGCGTCGGGCGGGCGGGTGATGATGGGGGGAAAGAGAGAACCATGCGCCGGCGGCCGGAGAACGGCCATGAAGGACCGATTCCGCTCATTTCCCCCTTTCTCACGAACGATCCCCTTCTCGATGTGGTGAGATATCTCAAGTTCTCGGGAGGGATTCGCGCCGTCGCACCGCTCTCGTGGTGGATGGCGTTCGCCCTCCGGGAATATCTATCATGTATGGACGCGGTGAGCCGGAACGGTACGATCGTCACGGCGGTGCCGCTCCATCCCGCGCGCAAACGCAGGCGGGGGTACAACCAGGCGGCGCTCCTCGGCGCGCGCACGGCGGAGCGCCTGGGCCTTGAATTCAGCGATCGACTGATCACCCGAACGAGAAACACGCCGTTCCAGTCGCACCTGCCCGAGGCGAAGCGCGCCAAGAACGTACGGGATGCCTTCGGGCTGTGCGGCGGCGCCTCAATCGAGGGCCGAACGGTTGTGCTCGTTGACGACCTGGTCACGACCGGTGAGACGGTCATGGCGTGCGTGCAGGCGCTCCTCGAGGGCGGGCCCGCCGCGACCGTCGTCCTCGCGGCGGGACGGGCCAGGGGCGTTAGTCTCGACGGTTCCGGCGGAAGCGGCACGGGCGAGCCGGCGACCTGATCCGGAGGTATCCCGGCGGCTCCTGCCGCCCATTCCGCTCCGTACGTTTTGTATTGCATAATTATCAGGCGATTGTTATGGTATTATTCCTTTTCATGATTCAGACTCGGACGGCACTACCGGCAGACCGGTATGTTGTGCAACTTATTGTTAATATATTAGTTCGGTCGGAGTTCGTGAAGCATGGCGATGCCGATTAAACGTGCAAAGGGGGGATGATCGTGCTGGCAACGAACAAGCAGCTGCTCGATGCGGCGAGGGCCGGTACATATGCGGTCGGTGCCTTCAACATCAATAACATGGAATTCGTGCAGGCCATCACCGGCGCCGGCGAGGAACTGCGGAGTCCCGTTATCCTGGCGGTATCGCAGGGAGCGATCAAGTACGCGGGATTTCGAAACCTCGTATCCCTCTTCACGGTGGCCGCCGAGATGGTATCGGTGCCGATCTCGCTCCACCTCGATCACGGCACGGACATGGGTATCATCGAGCAATGCATCGCGGGCGGATTCACCTCGGTGATGATGGACGGCTCGCACCTGCCGTTCGAGGAGAACATCGCCGTCACGCGCGAGGTCGTCGGGAAGGCACGGCCCGCCGGCGTGTCGGTCGAGGGTGAGCTGGGGCGGCTCGCCGGTATCGAGGATCAGATCTCCGTGGCGGAAAAGGACGCCCTCTTCACGAACACGAACGATGCCGAGGAGTTCGTAGAGAGGACCGGTGTCGATGCTCTCGCCATCGCGATCGGTACCTCGCACGGGGCGTACAAGTTCAAGGGGGAGCCGAGTCTCGCGTTGGACCGGCTCAGCGAGATCGCCGCGAGGGTTCCGGTGCCCCTCGTGCTGCACGGGGCTTCGGGGGTCAACCAGGAACACGTAGAGCTGGCGAATGAATTCGGTGCGTCCCTCAAGGGGACGCGAGGAGTCCCGGACGATTCGATCAGGGAGGCGATCAAGCGGGGAATATGCAAGGTCAATATCGATACCGATATGCGAATAGCCTTCGCCGCGTATCTCCGCAGGGAACTCGCCCAGCATCCCGATCTATTCGATCCACGCAAAATACTGGGACCGGCGCGCGACGCCGTGGCGAAGGTCGTGCGTAGCAAGATAGAGCTGTTCGGTAGCAAAGGTAAAGCGTAGCTGGGTACAGGATCGTTCATTCGAGAGCAAGGAGGTCGGTATGGCGATCAGGGTGGCGATCAACGGGTTCGGCAGGATCGGTAGACTCGTTCTTCGCGGGCTGGTGCAGGACAGGCGATTCACCGTTGTCGCGGTGAATGATATCACGAATGCGAAAACGCTTGCCCACCTGCTGAAGTACGATTCGGTCCATGGTAAATTTCCCGGCACGGTCTCGGTCGACCGGAGCGACGATCTCGTCGTGAACGGCAAAAAAATCAAGGTGCTCGCCGAGCGTGATCCGGGATCGCTCCCGTGGAGTTCGATGAAGATCGATGTGGTCATCGAGTCGACCGGTCTTTTCCGGAAAAAAAAGGATGCCACACTGCACCTCGGGGCCGGAGCGCGCAAGGTCATCATTTCGGCTCCCTCTCCCGATCCGGACATCATGATAGTCATGGGGGTCAATGACAGGGAGTACCGCAAGAGCAAGCACCACATCATATCGACTGCCTCGTGCACGACGAACTGCCTGGCCCCCGTCGTGAAGGTTCTGCACGACGAATTCGGCGTCGCCAACGGTTTGATGACCACCATCCATGCATACACCAGCGATCAGCGGCTACTCGATTCCCCGCACAAGGATCTGCGAAGGGCGCGCGCCGCGGCCGTCTCGATGATTCCAACGACCACGGGGGCCGCCTCCGCCGTCGGTGTCGTCATGCCGAAGCTCAAGGGAAAGCTGAACGGGATCGCCGTGCGCGTTCCCACCGCGGACGGCAGCATCGTCGATCTGGTATTGACGCTCAAGAAAAATGCAACGGTCGAAGCGGTGAATGCGGCCGTCAAAAAGGCGGCCCGCACATCGATGAAGGGTATCATCGAGTACTGCGAGGATCCGATCGTTTCATGTGATATCATCGGCAACCCCCATTCCTCGATCTTCGACAGCCTCTCGACGATGAGTATCACTCCCCGCGTGTTCAAGATTCTCTCCTGGTACGATAACGAATGCGGCTATGCGATGAGAATGGTTGATATGGTGAGGTTGGTGGCGCGGTAGGCGCGTTGCTCGATGCCTGCAGGGAGGTAGGATGTTGACAAAGAAGACACTCCGGGACGTTGATCTCGCCGGGCGGAGAGTGCTGATGCGCGTCGATTTCAATATTCCGCTGTCGAGGGACGGTGATGTGGCTGACGATACCAGGATACGCGCGTCACTGCCCAGCATCCAGTACGCGACGGAGCAGGGTGCGTCGATCGTTCTGATGTCCCATCTCGGAAGGCCGAAGGGGGCGGTCAATCCGGCCCTGAGCCTCAAGGTCGTCGCCTACGCGCTGGGGGATCTTGTCAGCAATCCGGTCAAATTCGTCGATGGCTGCATCGGTGACGAGGTCGAGAAGAAAGCGGCGGCACTGAAACCGGGCGAGATACTCCTGCTCGAGAATCTGCGGTTCAACCCGGGAGAGACGGCGAACGATCCCACCTTCGCCCGGCAGCTTGCCCGGTGCGGGGATCTGTACGCGAATGATGCGTTCGGCACCGCCCACCGCGCGCATGCATCGACGGTCGGGGTGACCGCATACTTCGAGGATCGGGTCGCCGGGTTTCTGCTGGAGAAGGAGATCACGACACTGACCGGGCTCCTGACCGATCCGCCACGCCCCTTCGTCGCGGTTCTCGGTGGGGCAAAGGTATCGGGCAAGATCGGGCTCATCAGGAGCCTGCTTGATCGTGTCGACCGGATCGTCGTTGGGGGGGGCATGGCGTTCACCTTTTTCAAGGCGGCGGGACTCGAGATCGGCACA
>DATKWS010000121.1:0-7192 GCA_035529435.1 Patescibacteria group bacterium | reverse complement strand
GTATAAGGCCGGTCTTTGTCATGAGTCCTGCTCCTGGGGGTGAACCGGGCGGGGAAGCCACGCGCGGTGTCGAAAAAACACCGGGATTCGCCAATCCGCCCGCGAGGGGAGATGCGGCGAATTCCAGTTCCAACGTTGAGACTAAATGTACGGTAAACCTGACATCTGATCCCGGCAGGGGGAGTAAAAAATCCCCCAGTGGTGACATAACGGAGACCTCGTGTGCGGGAGAGCCCGAGCGGGTTGTACTGGAGCAGAGATATAACCTGGAATTCTCTGTAAATCGTGAATTCATGGAGAATTTAAATAAAATCCGGGCTCTTCTCTCGACGAAGCACCCGAAGGGGGTCGGATTTGAAAAGCTCTTTGATATTCTGATGACGGAGTATCTCGAGCATCACGGTCCGGAGAACAGGATAAAAAAAGAACCCGGCGCCGGGAGAATAGTAAAAACAAGAAAGTCGGGAAGATAGAAAACGCCGGGAAACAAGAAGTCTCAGAACAGAAGAAAGCCGGGGCGACAAGAATCCGTCACATCCCGCAGGCGGTCAGGGACGAAATATTCGCCCGCGACGGCGGCAGGTGCACGTTTGTCGGCACCGACGGCAGGCGGTGCGGCTCGGCGTGGAACATGCAGATAGATCATAGTATTCCGTATGCTAAGGGAGGGGATAACTCGCCGGGGAACCTCCGGCTCCTCTGCGCAAAACATAACCGATTGGCGGCGGAAAAAGAATACGGACCCGCGTACATGGAAAGGTTCCACCGGCGGGAATAGTATTAATTCCGGCGCCTGGGAGAGCCGGCGCGAGAGATATATATTGTTGGAAGGTGAACGCACGAATGAAATTAATATCGGAATGTAAGCGCGTGAGAATGTGAACGCGTCGGTGTGGTGCGGAATATATAAAGATATACATGTTCCCGGGGTTGTCCGGGAAACGCGAGTGTCACTGGATTTGGTAATAAAATATGACGATCCGCTGTCTTGACATCCCGCGTTCCGCGTGCTAGCGTTTGTTTCCTCGGAGTACGAACACGATACTGATACATAATAACGTAACCGTTTGATGTGGTGATAGAGAAAGGGGCTGTGTGATGAAACTCAAGGCGATTCAGAATGCTCTCAAGGAAAAAGGGATCGACGGCTGGCTGTTCTACGATTTCCATAACCGGGATCATCTAGCCTATCGGATTCTCGGGCTCGATATTCACAAGATGACATCGCGGCGCTGGTTCTATTTCATTCCCGCCCAAGGTGAGCCGGTGCGCCTCGTGCACCGCGTCGAGCGGTCCAAGCTCGATTCGCTCCCCGGTGAGAAGGTACTGTACCACCCCTGGAAGGAACTGCACCAGTCGCTGAAGAACATACTGGGCGAGCCAAAATCGATCGCAATGCAGTATTCGCCCCTCAACAACATTCCGTACACATCGATCGTCGATGCCGGCACGGTCGAGCTGGTACGCAGCCTCGGTCACGAGGTCGTCTCCTCGGCCGATCTCGTCCAGCTCTTCGAGGCGATCATCGATGAGAAGGGTTTCGAGAGCCACGTGAAAGCGGGCGAGAAGATTCACCACATCAAGAACGAGGCGTTCGCCGTGATCGGGAAGGCGATAACAGAGGGTCACACCCTCACCGAGTACGACCTCATGAAATTCATCCTCAGGCGGTTCGAGGAGGAGGGGATGACACCGGGCGAGGATGTTCCGATCGTCGGTATCAACGACCACCCCGCCGACCCGCATTTCGAGCCGCAGGAGGAAGGTTCGTACGAATTCAAGAAGGGGGATATGGTCCTGCTCGACCTCTGGGGCAAACTCAAGAAACCGGGATCGATATTCTACGATATCACCTGGTGCGGATTCGTGGGGGACGAGCCGCCCGAGAAGTACCAGGAAATATTCCACGTCGTCCGTGACGCCCGTATTGCCGCGATGAACTTCATCCGCAAGCGTTTCGGCGCCGGCGAGCCCTGCTTCGGCTGGGAGGTCGATGATGCGTGCCGCAACGTAGTGGTCGAGGCGGGGTACGGCGACTACTTCATCCACCGCACGGGTCATTCGATCGGCGAGGAGGTGCACGGGAACGGCGTGCACATCGACAATCTCGAGACCAAGGATGAACGGCAGCTCGTGCCGGGTATCTGTTTCTCGATCGAGCCGGGCATCTATCTCGATGGGGAAATGGCCGTCAGGACCGAGATCGACTGCTTCATCAAGCTCGACGGAGAGGTCGTGGTGAGCGGCGAGGAGCAGATGGAGCTCGTGCGCGTGCACGTGTAGTAACGTAAGTTGAGGTGCCGCAACCGCTTTCACTTGATGGATTCCCTCCGCCTTCCGGTGGTTGAGCGGTGTTGAAGTGATGTGTGGGTAACATTCCGAGGGCATTTTTCCGCTGCTTGAACCGGCCTTATAAATACTGTTTGACAGAATATTCAATGAAGCGGTACGCTCGTTTTTCCAAAGGGACGATGTGTGATTAGCCGACATGCGTATCGAAACCAGCGAGCCGATGGAGTCGTGAAGATTCGGTAGAACGTGTCTACCTGAAGTCTAATGATGATCGGCAAAGCAAACCGTGTATCTAAGGAGGTGATGCCTATCGGGAAAAAAGATCCTCGCCGCATCCCTCTCCGATGAAGGTCAATAACAAAAGGCACCGACGCGGGCGCCGATGTTCGGATATGCAACCGGTCAGTGCGGTACTCTCGGATCGGCGGCGTATTCCGGACTCTCTCTTCATTCGGAAGGCAGCGTACATACGAGAAGGAGCCATTATCATGGGAAAGATGAGATTTCTAGCAATCTCCCTGGTTCTTGCTGTTGCGCTGATTTTCCTGCTCTCGAACGGTTCAATCTATTCCGCCGAAAGCTTCAAGGTAAGACAGGCGGATTTCGAAATGAGCAGGATCCAGTATGCGGAAGACGAGATCATCGTCAAGTTCAAAGATGGCACGCCGGCCGCGGATATCGGTAGAATTCACGTCAATCTCGGTGTGTCGGAGGTACCGGCCGTCCGCCCGAGCAGGGTCACCCGGGTCAGGATTCCCTCCACGGCTTCGGTCAAGGAGATGGTCGAGCTCTATCAGGCGAGACCCGAGGTCGAGTATGCCGAGCCGAACTACATCTACCATACCTTCATGACGCCAAACGATCCGTACTACGTTTACCAGTGGCACATGCCGAAGATCAACGTGGGACCGGCGTGGGACCTCTCGACGGGTCAGGGTGTGCTCGTCGGCATCATAGATACCGGTGTCGCGTACGAGAATTACGGAGTCTACGCCAAGGCCCCCGACCTTGCGGGGACCAACTTCGTCGCGGGGTACGATTTCGTCAACAACGATTCGCACGCCAACGACGACGGGGCGCACGGCACGCACGTCACGGGGACGGTGGCGCAGACGACGAACAATAACCTCGGTGTCGTCGGCGTCGCATTCAACTGCACCATCATGCCGATCAAGGTTCTCGATTCGAGCGGCAGCGGCTATGTCACCGACATCGCCGACGGCATCTACTGGGCCGCCGACCACGGCTGCAAGGTGATCAACATGAGCCTCGGCGGACCGGTCGGTTCGTCGACGCTTCAGAACGCGTGCATATACGCGTACAACGCGGGAGTTACAATCGTCTGCTCCGCAGGGAACGCCGGCTCGAGCACGCCGCAATACCCGGCGGCGTACACGCAGTGCATTTCGGTGTCGGCCACGCGGTACGACGACACGAAGCCCAGCTACTCAAGCTACGGTTCCACCATCGACATCTGCGCCCCCGGCGGCGATCTCTCCGTCGACCAGAACGGCGACGGGTACGTCGACGGTGTGCTCCAGCAGACCTTCGAAGCTCCCAATTACACCACCTTCAGCTACTGGTTCTACGATGGCACCTCGATGGCTTCGCCCCACGTAACCGGTGTGGCGGCGATGGTCATCTCGGCGGTGGGCGGATCCCTGACGCCGGCCCAGGTTCGTGACTATCTTGAGGACACGGCCACCGACCTCGGCGCCACCGGCTGGGATCAGTACTATGGCTGGGGCAAGGTCAATGCCTACGCGGCGGTTCTGGCGGCCCAGCAGACCGGGCAGCCCCCCGTGGCGAACTTCTCCGGCACACCCACATCGGGCACCGCTCCGCTGACCGTGAACTTCACCGACCTCTCGAGCGGCAGTCCCACCTCGTGGAGCTGGACCTTCGGTGACGGCGGCACCTCTGCCGTCAAGAACCCGAGCCACCAGTACACGTCGGTGGGATACTACACGGTCTCCCTGACGGCCACGAACGCCTACGGTTACGATACGGAAACCAAAACGAACTACATCGAGGTGACCGAGGGCGGCGGCTGGACGGTGATCACGTACGACGATTTCGAGAGCGGATGGGGCAGCTACACCGACGGTGGAACCGACTGTGCGCGATACACCGGCGGCACCTACGCCTACCAGGGAGTGGCCGCGGCGGACATACAGGACAACAGCGGCACGGCATCGTCGTTCTACCACACTGCCAGCTACAACGTGTCGGGCTATAACACGCTCGAGGTCGAGTTCTATTTCTACGCCGTGAGCATGGAGACCGGCGAGGACTTCTGGGTTCAGTACTACGACGGCTCCATTTGGCGCACGGTGGCGAGGTACATCCGGGGCACAAATTTCAGCAACAATATCTTTTACAACACTGTGGTCACGATCTCCCGGAGCACGTACAATTTCCCGACAAACGCCAAGCTGCGCTTCAGGTGCGACGCGAGCGACAACTACGACGACGTCTATATCGACGCGATCGAGTTCCGCGGAACGACCGCCGTGGGCGCCGGCGGCTTCGTCGAGAAACCGGAGGAGCCCGGCCGCGATATGATCGAGGAGACACCGAAGGCGGTCTTCGGCATAGAGCAGAACTTCCCGAACCCGTTCAACCCCGTCACGACGATCAGGTTCAGCCTGGAGCGGGAGGGATACACGAGGCTCGACGTCTATGACGTCTCGGGACGTCTCGTCACGACGCTTGTGAACGGCACGATGCCGGCCGGCTCGCACGAGGTGACCTGGAATGCCGCGGGCGTTGCTTCGGGCGTCTACTTCAGCAGGCTGACGCAGGGCACGAAGTCCATCATGAACAAGATGGTCCTGCTGCGCTAGTACGTGTCTCTATTGAACAGATAGAGTGAACAAAACCCGGTTGTTGAATCGATCGAGATTCGGCAACCGGGTTTTGTTATACGTTAAAATAGGTTGCAAAACGAATGACTCCGGGGTGTGATATCATTTACATTCTCGCCGGGGAACGAACGACTCTCGTTACCGGCTTGCACGCATACGCGCCCGCGCGCGCCGGGAAACGTGACGAGGCACGTGAGGCGAATCGGTCGAGTAATTATCGTGGTCGATCGGGGGATGATGTCGAAGGCGGGTCTAAAATATTTTGAAAATGTATTTCAACGAAAAATAGACACCCATGCAGATGAACAAAAAACCGGTGATCCTCCGGGCCCACAGCTCGATCTGCGTGATCCGCCGAAAAGCCCTGCCGACGAAATGGGCGCCCATCGCGATCAGTATTGCGAAGACGACGACCGGAAGCGCCGTCCCGACACCGTAGAGGAGCGGCAGGGCGACACCCGAGCCCGCCCTGACCGCGAGCGGGACGAGACTGCCGAAGAAGAGCGCGGCGGAGGTCGGACAGAACGAGAGGGCGAATATGATACCGAGCAGCCCGCCCCCCCATATACCGATCCGGTCGACCCTGTCCATAATCCTTCCGCTCGTTCCCGTAGCCGGTACGCGCAGGTTCACGAGACCGAGAAGCATCATTCCGACGACGATCATGACCGGTCCCATGATCTTGATCATGTGTCTCTGGAGAAAGAACGAAACGTGCGGGGCCGAGAGGAGGCTTTTTACGAGCAGCACACCGAGCACCAGGTACGTCACCGCCCTCCCGAGCGTGTAGAGGAGGCCGGTCAGGAGAACGAGGCGGGGGTGTTCGACCTTTTTCCCGATATACGAAATCGCCGCGATGTTCGTCGCGAGCGGGCACGGACTGATCGAGGTGAGGATGCCGAACCACACCGCGAGGGCCGCGCCGGTGAGCCATTCATTCATACAGCGATTCCCCCAGGTAATCCTTGATCTCATCCCGTACATAACTCATGAACGCCTGCTTTTCCCCCACCAGCGACCATATACGGCTGAGGTTTTTCCATCTGATCTGCTCACCGTCCCGGTAGTCGGCGATGACCACCGATTTCGTCGTCAACTGGTAGTCATCGATGAAGTGTCCGTTCGGTGTCTCGTCCACGTTCAGGGGGTGGAATTCGAGCGTTCCCGACTTGAGCTGTTCGGCGAAATCCGCCTTTACCAGTTCCGTCGTGTACGCCTCGAACTTCCTGCACGTCGGGCAACGCTTTGTCGTATAGAGGTAGTATACCTTCACCGTGTGATCGGTTTCGGCCGATGACGCCGCAACGCCGGGCCGTTCCGTATCACCGGGCGCGTTATCCGGCGCGGTTTCCCCGGCGGGATTATCGTTCCCCTCATTCCCGGATTCCTTGAGTACGAGAAATGCAACACTTGCCAATACAAATACGACCAGTACGACGGTGACGATACTCTTGGCGTTCATGCTCGTATCACTCCCTGTGGTTATTCCGACAGCAGCTCCTTGATCTCTTCCGCGGACAGAACCTTTCCCGCCTTCTTCACGGTTCCGTCCACCGCGATGGCGGGTGTCATCATGACACCGAATTCGATGATTTTATTGATATCATTTACCTTTTCAAGCTCATATTCAATCCCGAGCTCCCGGCAGGCGCTCTCCGCGTTTTTCATCAATTGCATGCATTTCGGGCAACCGGTGCCGAGTATCTGGATCTTTCTCATGTCGACCTCCCGTTAGAATAATGTTCCGAAGACGATGCCGGTGATCGTCGCCATCACGACGACGAGTGAAACGAACACGACTGTTTTCCTCGTGCCCATGACGCTGCGTATGACGAGCATGTTGGGCAGCGACAGGGCCGGTCCGGCGAGCAGCAGGGCGAGCGCGGGTCCCTTGCCCATTCCCGCTCCGATCAGCCCCTGGAGGATCGGCACCTCGGTGAGGGTGGCAAAGTACATGAACGCTCCGGCGATCGAGGCGAAGAAATTGGATGCGATCGAGTTTCCCCCCACGGCCCTGCCCACCCATGCGGAGG
>DATKWS010000120.1:0-16486 GCA_035529435.1 Patescibacteria group bacterium | reverse complement strand
TCATACGCCGTTTTTCAACGGGTACCGGCCGCAGTTTTATTTCCGGACGACGGACGTGACGGGAGTCGCAACACTGCCGGAAGGCCGGGAAATGGTGATGCCGGGAGACGATGTGGAGTTGATGATAGAATTGATTACACCGATAGCGATGGAAAAAGAACTTCGGTTCGCAATTCGAGAGGGCGGACGCACGGTCGGCGCCGGCGTCGTCACCGAGATTTTCGAATAGTGGAATGACGTAATAGTCGGAGCGGAACGATATGAGAGAGTTGGTAATACTCGCGTGTACCGTTTGTAAGAACCGGAATTACACGACGACGAAGAACAAACGAAAGCATCCGGATCGGTTGGAACACAAGAAGTACTGTCGTTTCTGCGGCAAGCATACCGCGCACAAGGAAACCCGTTAAATGCAGCGCCGCATACGGGCGCGCCGCCGGCTGGATCCGGGCCGACTCACGGCGTGATCGGAGGCCGCTGAACTCGATTGAAAACGGGGCGGAAGCGATCGGAGATCGAGATGTTTGAGAAGATTCGGAAATTTCTCACCGAGGCTAAGGTCGAGATGGGCAAGGTGACCTGGCCGACGCGCGAAGAGCTCAAGGAATCGACCAAGATAGTGATCGTTGCGACCTTTATCGTGACGATTTTCATCGGCGTGGTCGATCAACTGTTGACCTTAATCGTACGGCGCCTGCTCGGCTGGTAAGAAGGCCGCGGCTGCGCTGGCTGATGATCATCGGGGATGACGGAATGAAAGAGGATATGCACGAAGACAAGGATCTGCGGGAGAATGCCGGTGAAGAGGATGCCGGTGAGGAAGATGCGGCCGGTGAAAATCGGCAGGCGGAGGATGCGGCGGACGAGATGAAGTTGGCGGCCGAAGACGAGGTGCCGGTGGAGGAGGCCGAGGAGGCCGGTCCCGGGACCGCTGAAACGGGGTCCGGCGGCGAGCCGGAAACCGCCGAACCCGCATACGATGACGAGGAAGCCGCGGATGCGGATACCGTTGTGCAAAAAACCGAAAAGGCGGCGCCGGAGAAGGTGCGCGCCGCCGTCACCGAAGTGGATGATGAGAAAAAAGGCAAGATGCGCTGGTACGTTCTCCATACCTATTCGGGCCGTGAGGCGAAGGTGCGGGATACGATCGAGCGCCTCATCAAGGCGAGCGATTTCACCGACAAGTTCAGCAAGGTGCTCGTTGCCACCGAAGAGGTCGCCGAGATGAAAAAGGGGAAAAAGACGGTTTCAAAGCGCAAGCTTTTCCCCAGTTATATCCTCATCGAGATGGAGATGAGCAACGAGACGTGGAGCCTGATAGAGAACGTGCCCGGCGTCACGCATTTCGTCGGCGGAGGCAAGAAGCCGTTTCCCATTCCGAAGCGGGATGTCGATCGCATCCTCGGCCGCATGGAGAAGAAAGAGGGTATCATACCGGAGGTTCCCTTCACGCTCGGCGAGCACGTCCGCGTCGCCGACGGGCCGTTCGCAGACTTCACCGGTGTCGTTGACGAGATCAATCCTGAACGGGGAAAGCTCAAGGTACTGGTGAGCATTTTCGGGAGAGAGACCCCCGTCGAGCTCGATTTCCTCCAGGTCAAGACGATCTGATGCGTCTCACGTCGGGCGCGGAACGGAGATCATCGCAAGGAGCAATGAACGTATGGCCAAGAAGTCGAAAAAGAAGATAATGAAGATCGTCAAGCTACAGATTCAGGGCGGGCAGGCGACGCCCGCTCCACCGGTCGGCCCGGCGCTGGGACAGCTCCAGGTAAGCTCGATTGAATTCTGCAAGCAGTTCAATGCGGCGACGCAGAAGATGACCGGGACGATCGTGCCGGTCGTGATCACCGTGTACGCCGACAGAACGTTCACATTCATCACGAAGTCGCCCCCCGCGTCCGAGCTCCTCAAGAAGGCAGCCAATATCGCCAAGGGTTCGGGCGTACCGAACAAGGAAAAGATCGCCAAGATCAATCATGAACAGGTCGTGGAAATCGCCAAGACGAAGATGAAGGATCTGAATGCCTACTCACTCGAGGCCGCGGTCAGGATGGTCGAGGGTACGGCACGCAGCATGGGCATTCTCATCGAGTAACGGCAAGAAAGCGGTGAGAGCATGAAACACGGCAAAAATTACCGTGACAGCATCGCGAAGATCGATCGCGCGCGCGAGTATCCGCTCAACGAAGCGGTTGAGGTGTTGCGGAACATGCCGAAGGCGAAGTTCAACGAGACGGTGGAGTTCTCGGCAAGGCTCGGCGTGAATCCCAAGCACGCCGATCAACAGGTTCGCGGCACCGTTCTTCTCCCCCACGGCACCGGCAGGGATGTACGAGTCTTGGTGCTCACCCGCGGGGAAAAGGAAAAGGAGGCCCGGGATGCGGGCGCCGACTATGTCGGTTCCGCGGAGTACATTGGGAAGATAAACGAGGGTTGGTTCGATTTCGACGTCGCCATTGCCACTCCCGACATGATGGGCGAGGTGGGAAAGCTCGGGCGCATACTCGGCCCCCGGGGGCTCATGCCCAACCCGAAATCCGGGACGGTCACGTTCGACGTGAGCAAGGCTGTCAAGGAATCCAAGGCGGGCAAGATCGAGTACCGCGTCGACAAGGGCGCCAACATTCACGTGCCTGTCGGCAAGGTTTCGTTCGACAATCACAAGCTGTTGGAAAATATAAAGGCGTTGATGCTGGAGCTCCTCCGGGCGAAACCCTCATCGGCGAAGGGTAAATATATCAAGAGCGCCCATGTCTCCTCGACAATGGGTCCTGCCATAAAGCTTGATATGGCGTTGTTGCTCAATGAACTGAGATAGGCAAGAAGGGAAATCATACCATGGTTCGGCCAGCGAAGATGGAAAAGGTAAACGAGCTGAAAGAGATTCTCAAGGATGCGAAGAGTATCATCCTGAATGATTTCACCGGGCTCAAGGTGGCGGATATTTCCGAGCTCCGCCGCCTGTGCCGGGAGAACAACGTCATCTACACGGTAGTGAAGAACACACTGGCCGAGAAGAGCTTCCACGAACTCGGCCTCGACGAGATTGTGCCCGTGCTCGAGGGACCCACCGCCATTGCATTGAGCAGGGAGGATGAGGTCACCCCGGCCAAGGTTCTCGAAAAGTTCGCCAGCGATTACGAGTTTCCCCGTTTCAAGGGGGCGTATGTGGCCGGTCGACTTCTCGATGGAGAAGAGACGAAACGGCTGGCATTGCTTCCTTCCAAGGAGGTTCTCCTTGCGCAGGTCGTCGGTACGCTCCAGGCCCCGATGCGAGGTTTGGTCAACTGCCTCGGCGCTTCCCTGAGGGATCTGGTATATGTACTCAAGGCGATTTCGGACAAGAAGGAAGCGGCTTCATAGGTGCGCGGTTTCCCCTGGGATCCCGCCCGCCGCAACAGGTTGAATCGAATACTGCGAGAGTGGAGGTAGAGAATGCCCGCGAAAAAGGAAGATCCGAAGAAGAAAGAGGAAACGGCCGAGGTGAAGAAGGAGAAGACCGACGAGGCCAAGAAGGAAAAGGCGCCTGCCGCGAAGAAGAAGGCGGAAGAGGTGAGTGAGCCCGAAGCCGCCGGGGCGGAGGACGAGAAGGCGGCCGAGGAGAAAAAGGCAGAAGAGAAAAAGACCAAGGAGAAGAAAAGAGTGTCATCCAACATCGATTCTATCGTCGAAACAATCGGCTCGATGAGTGTCCTTGAGCTCTCCGAGCTCGTCAAGGTCCTCGAGGACCGTTTCGGTGTCACCGCTGCGGCTCCCATGGCGTTTATGCCCGGGTTCATGCCCGGCGCGGCCGGCGCGGCCGAGGAAGTCGAGGAAAAGACCGAGTTCGACGTTATCCTGAAGGATGTGGGGAGTCAGAAGATACAGGTGATCAAGGTCGTGCGGGCGATCACGAGTCTCGGATTGATCGAGGCAAAGAAGCTCGTCGAGGAAGCACCGAGGCCGATTAAGGAAGCCGTTTCCAAGGAAGAAGCGGAGGAGATCAAGAAAAAGGTCGAGGAAGTCGGTGCGACCATCGAGATCAAGTAATCTCACATCATCCGTCGGCTGATCTGCCGCACAAAGGAAGGGATCGTACCCGATGACAAAGATTCCTGAGAGAATCAATTATTCGAAGATTCCGCAGGTCATGGAGATCCCTCATCTCCTTGAGGTACAGCTCGAGTCGTACGAGAGACTGCTCCAGCGCAAGGTCCCGATGGACAAGCGCGAGAACATCGGGCTCGAGGCGGTGTTCAGGTCCGTTTTCCCCGTCGTCTCGACCCGGGGTGACTTCACGCTGGAGTATCTCGGATACGCGATCGGGGAGCCGAAGTACACCGTCGAGGAGTGCAAGGAGCGGGACCTCACCTTTGCCGTGCCGCTCAAGGCCGCTCTCCGCCTCGTAGTGAAGGAGGAGAGCGAGGGTGAGAGCGTGATCAAGGACATCATCCAGAGCGAGGTGTACCTGGGCGAGATTCCGCTCATCACCGAGAAGGGGACGTTTATCATCAACGGCGCGGAACGGGTGATCGTGAGCCAGTTGCACCGTTCGCCGGGCGTCGTATTCAACGACGATTATCACCCCAACGGAAAGAGGCTTTTCAACGCGCGAATCATCCCGTACCGGGGTTCATGGGTCGAATTCATCATCGATGTCAACGATATCATGTACGTCTACATCGATCGCAGGCGCAAGATACCCGTATCGGTGCTGCTCAAGGCGATGGGATTCGAACCGAACAGCGCGATCATCAAGCTGTTCCACTCGACCAAGGTGCATACCCTCGCGCAGCGGCCGAGCAAGAAGGACAAGTCGCTTCTCGGGCAATACGTCGCCGAGGACATCGTCAACCGTGAAACGGGCGAGGTCATCGTCGAGGCGGGAAAGGCCATCACCGAGACGGCGATCGAGATGATGAAGTCCCAGAAAATCACGAAGGTCGTTCTCGTCGAAAAGGACGGTAATATCGAGGATGATGTGATCCTGAAAACCCTGGAGAAGGATCCCACCAAGAATCGGGAGGACGCGCTGAAGCGGATCTACAACCTGATGCGTCCCGGTGATCCGCCCAATGTGGAAACGGCGAAGTCGCTTCTGGACCGTCTGTTCTTCAATCCGAAGCGGTACAACCTGGCCAACGTCGGCAGGTACAAGATGAACCGCCGCCTCGGGATCGAGGAGCCGATAGAGACGACAACTCTGACCGAAAAGGATTTCATTGCGGTTGTGGCCAATCTCATCCATCTCAAGGAGACTGACGGTCCGGTCGATGACATCGACCATCTCGGGAACCGGCGCGTACGCTCGGTCGGCGAGCTTCTCGCCAACCAGTTCTCGGTTGGGCTCGCGCGCATGGCACGGATCATTCGAGAGCGCATGACGATACAGGAGAGCGAGAATCCGACCCCGTACGATCTGGTGAACGCGCGCACCATCAGTGCCGTCGTTCAGTCATTCTTCGGGAGCAGCCAGCTGTCACAGTTCATGGACCAGACGAATCCGCTCGCCGAACTGACCCACAAGAGGCGGCTTTCCGCGCTCGGACCGGGGGGACTGACCCGTGAGCGCGCCGGATTCGAGGTCCGGGACGTCCATTTCACCCATTACGGCCGGATGTGCCCGATCGAGACGCCGGAGGGTCCCAACATCGGCCTCATCACATCACTCGCGACATACGCGCGCGTCAACGAGTTCGGATTTCTCGAAACGCCGTACCGCTTGGTGAAGAAGGGAGTGGTGCAGGACACGATCGAGATGCTCGCGGCGGACCAGGAGGACGATCGGATCATCGCCCACGCGAACGCGCCGCTGGATGCCAAGAGCAGGTTCGTCAATCCAATGGTCATGGCGCGGTACCGCGGGGATTTCGTGGTGGTCGACCCCAACGAGGTCGATTACATGGATGTTTCACCCAACCAGCTCGTGAGCGCCGCCGCGGCGCTGATCCCCTTCCTCGAGCACGACGACGCGAACAGGGCGCTCATGGGATGCAACATGCAGCGGCAGGCGGTACCGCTTCTCACTGCGGAAGCGCCGCTGGTCGGCACCGGTCTCGAGAAGAAGGTCGCGTACGATTCCGGTGTGCTTGCCATTGCGAGAAGGAGCGGGCGGATCGAGGGCGTGACCGCCGACCGGATTCTCATCAGTTACAGCTCCCGCAAGGAGGACGAGGACTTCGATGATTTCACCGGATTCGGCGGCGTCGATGAGTATCGTCTCATCAAGTTCCAGCGCTCCAACCAGGATACCTGCATCAACCAGAAACCGCTGGTGTCGGTCGGGCAGCGGGTGAAGAAGGGCGACGTCATCGCGGACAACTCGGCCACCGACGACGGCGAACTGGCGTTGGGGAAAAATATCCTCGTCGCATTCATGCCGTGGCGTGGATACAACTTCGAGGACGCGATCATCATCAGCGAGCGGTTGGTCAGGGACGACACGTACACATCGATCCATATCGAGGAGTTCGAAACCCAGGTGCGGGATACCAAAGCGGGCACGGAGGAGATTACCCGCGAGATTCCCAATGTGGGCGAGGAGATGCTCGCGAACCTCGACGCCGACGGCGTCGTCCGGATCGGGGCACACGTCAAGGCCGGCGACATACTCGTCGGCAAGGTCACGCCGAAGGGTGAAACGGAGCTTACTCCCGAGGAACGGCTCCTCAAGGCGATATTCGGGGAGAAGGCCGGCGATGTACGGGACGCATCGCTCAAGGCGCCTCCCGGCATGGATGGTATCGTCGTCGATATCAAGATCTTCTCCCGCAAGGAGCGTGACGAGCGGGCGCGAAGCCATGAGAAGAAAAAGGTTCAGGAGCTCATGCGTCAGAAGGAGCAGGAGATCGAGCACGTCAAGGAGAAACGCCGGGAGCGCCTGGAGAAGCTCATGATCGGGCAAACGACCGAGAAGCTGATCCATTCGGAGACGGGGGAGATCCAGGCGCGCGCGAGCCGAAAGATCACGGAGAAACTGCTTCGCAGCATCGACGTGGACCATCTGCACTGGGGCCTTCCCATCGTCAAGAATTCCAAGATCGACGCCCGGATTCAGTCTCTCATGGAAGCCGCGGCCCGTGCGATCGACGGGATCGAGAGCCAGTACGAGAAGGAGACTGAGCGGGTTATGCGCGGCGACGAGCTGCCCCCCGGCGTAAGCAAGCTCGTCAAGGTTTACATTGCGCGCAAGAGAAAGGTCTCGGTCGGCGACAAGATGGCGGGACGCCACGGTAACAAAGGCGTCGTTTCCAGGATCGTGCCTATAGAGGATCTGCCGTACCTCGACGACGGCACTCCCGTCGATATTATATTGAACCCTCTCGGCGTGCCGAGCCGTATGAACGTCGGGCAGATACTCGAGACGCATCTCGGATGGGCGGCGCACAAGATGGGATACCGGCTGTCCACGCCGGTGTTCGACGGCGCCACGATCGAAGAGGTGAAGAAGGCGCTCGAGGATTCGGGGCTTCCGGTCAGCGGCAAGACCGTACTGTACGACGGGATCAAGGGTGAGCCCTTCGACGAGAAAATCACGGTCGGAAGCATATACATGTTGAAACTTTCCCATCTCGTCGACGACAAGATACACGCGCGATCGATCGGACCGTACTCCCTCGTGTCGCAGCAGCCGCTCGGTGGAAAGGCGCAGTTCGGCGGCCAGCGGTTCGGGGAGATGGAGGTATGGGCGCTCGAAGCCTATGGCGCCGCCTACACACTCCAGGAGCTGCTCACGGTGAAGTCCGACGACGTGACGGGACGGAGCAAGATATACGAAGCGATTGTCAAGGGTGACAATGCACCCGAGCCCGGACTGCCGGAAGCATTCAACGTTCTTATCAAGGAGCTTCAGAGCCTGTGCCTCGATGTACAGCTCGTTAAAAATTAGAGCCGGAGGTTTCTCTTGTTTTCTACCTTCTTTGACAAGGATCGTAAAAAGCCCACCGATATACGGGCCATGAAGATCCAGATCGCCTCTCCGGAGGTGATTCGTTCCTGGAGCTTCGGGGAGGTCGTGAAGCCCGAGACCATCAACTACCGTTCGTTCAAGCCGGAGAAAGACGGTCTCTTCTGTGAGCGGATATTCGGACCGGTGAAAGACTGGGAATGTGCATGCGGAAAGTACAAGAGGATCCGGTACCGGGGCGTTATCTGCGATCGCTGCGGGGTCGAGGTGACGCACTCCCGCGTTCGGCGCGAACGGCTCGGCCATATTGAGCTGGCCGTTCCGGTCGCGCATATCTGGTTTCTCAAGGGCGTTCCGAGCCGTGTCGGGTACATGCTCGATATGACCGTGCGGAATCTCGAGCGAATCTTCTACTACGAGTCGCACGTGGTGATCGATCCGGGTAATACCGGGCTGAAATACAAGGAGCTCATCGACGACGAGACATACAACGACCTGCTCGATCAGGGGCAGGAGTTCGTCGCGAAAATGGGCGGCGAGGCGGTCAGGG
This sequence comes from Patescibacteria group bacterium, assembly GCA_035529435.1. Taxonomy (GTDB): domain Bacteria; phylum Krumholzibacteriota; class Krumholzibacteriia; order Krumholzibacteriales; family Krumholzibacteriaceae; genus DATKWS01. The sequence continues at coordinate 8,048 of DATKWS010000120.1, read as the reverse complement.
AGCTTCTTGCCCAGATCAACGTCGAGGATCTTGCCGTCGATCTCCGCGCGCAGTCGAAGGTCGAGACATCGGTCCAGCGCAAGAAGGATGTTCTCAAGCGCCTGCGTGTGGTCGAGGCGTTCCGCCAGAGCCAGAACCGCCCCGAGTTCATGATACTCGAGGTCATTCCCGTCCTGCCGCCGGATCTCAGGCCGCTCGTTCCCCTCGAGGGGGGGCGGTTTGCGACATCCGATCTCAACGACCTCTACCGGCGGGTTATCAACCGGAACAACAGGCTCAAGAAACTCATAGAGATACGCGCCCCGGAGGTCATTCTCCGCAACGAGAAACGGATGCTGCAGGAAGCGGTCGACGCGCTGTTCGACAACAGCCGCCGTTCACGGGCCGTCCGCGGGCAGGGCAACAGGCCACTCAAGAGTCTCAGCGACATGCTCAAGGGCAAGCAGGGCAGGTTTCGCCAAAACCTGCTCGGTAAGCGCGTCGATTACTCGGGCCGGTCGGTGATCGTCGTCGGACCGGAGCTGGAAATTCAGCAGTGCGGGCTCCCCAAATCTATGGCGCTCGAGCTGTTCAAGCCGTTCATCATACGCAAGCTCGAGGAGAAAGGGTACGTTCAGACGGTCAAGAGCGCGAAAAAGCTCGTGGAGCGCGAGCGCCCCGAGGTGTGGGATATTCTCGAGGAGATCATCAAGGACCATCCGGTGCTTCTCAACCGCGCACCGACCCTGCACCGCCTCGGCATCCAGGCGTTCCAGCCGCTCCTGATCGAGGGTAAGGCCATACAGATACATCCGCTCGTCTGCACCGCCTTCAATGCCGACTTCGACGGCGACCAGATGGCCGTCCATGTTCCACTGTCTTACGAGGCCCAACTGGAAGCACGCACACTCATGCTTTCGGCGAACAATATCCTATCCCCGGCCAACGGCTCCCCGCTGGCTTCACCTTCTCAGGATATGGTTCTGGGCCTCTATTACATTTCTATGGTCAAGGAGGGGGCGAAGGGTGAGGGGAAGGCGTTCTTCAGTCCCAACGAGGCGATGGCGGCGTACAACGCCGGCGCCGTGAGCCTTCATGCGCGGATCAAGGTCAGAAGAGACGGTGAGCTCATCAGCACTACCGTCGGCCGGGTGATCTTCAACGAGATCGTGCCCCTGGAGATGGGGTACATCAACGAGTTGCTCGAAAAGAAAACGATCGGTCGACTGGTCTCGAGCAGCTTCAAGCTGATCGGGAACACCCGGACCGTTCGTTTCATCGAGCGGCTCAAGGAACTTGGGTTCACCTACGCCACCAAGGCCGGGATCACCTTCAGCGTTGATGACATCGTTGTACCTCCCGAGAAACCGGCATTGATCGAGGAGGCCCAGAAAGAAGTCAACAAGATCCAGAAGCAATACAAGAACGGATTGATCACCGACGGTGAGCGGTACAACAAGATCATCGATACGTGGACGCATACATCCAACAATGTTGCCGATGTGATGCTCGAGCACCTGAGCCGCGACCGCGGTGGATTCAACCCCATCTACATGATGGCGGTCTCGGGATCGCGGGGAAACAAGGATCAGATCCGGCAGCTCGCCGGCATGCGCGGGCTCATGGCGAAACCGCAGAAGCGTATCACCGGCGGCATCGGTGAGATCATCGAGATGCCCATCACCGCCAACTTCAAAGAGGGATTGACGGTGATCCAGTACTTCATTTCGACGCACGGTGCGAGAAAGGGACTGGCCGATACGGCGCTCAAAACGGCCGATGCCGGGTATCTCACGCGCCGGCTCGTCGATGTGGCCCAGGACGTCATCGTGACGGAGCATGATTGCGGCACCATCATGGGTGTCGATATCGCCGCCCTCAAGGAGGGGGAGGAGGTCATCGAGTCGCTGAGCGATCGTATTCTCGGCCGCGTAGTGGTCGATGACGTATTCGATCCCCATACCGGCGAAACGATCGTGAAGGCCAATTCGTTGATCGATGAGGAGCTTGCCCTCGAGATCGAGGAACGCGGCGTCGAAAAGGTGAAGATCCGGTCGGTGCTCACCTGCGAATCGCGCCAGGGCGTGTGTGCGATGTGTTACGGGCGAAACCTCGCTACCAGCGGTCTCGTCGATATCGGCGAGGCGGTCGGCGTCATAGCGGCGCAGAGTATCGGTGAGCCGGGAACGCAGCTCACGCTCCGCACGTTCCATGTCGGCGGCGTGGCTGCACGCATCGCCGAGCACACGAAGAAGACCACGAACCATCCCGGCGTGATCGAATTCAGCAACATCAAGACGATCGAGGGCCGGGACGGTCGTGTCATCGCGATCGGCCGCAAGGGAGAGGTTCTCGTGCGGGATGAGAAAAGCGACCGCGTACGGGCCCGTCTGGGAGTGCCGTACGGGGCTTCGCTGAGCGTCAAGGAAGGCGATATGGTCGAGCGCGGTGCGATCATATATGAATGGGATCCGTATTCGGACTTCATCATCTCCGACAAGGGAGGCACGCTGCGCTTCATCGATATCACCGAGGGCATAACCCTGAGGGAGAAGATCGACGACAAGACCGGCCTCAGGCAGATGGTGACCACCGATGACCGGGACAAGAAACTCCATCCGCACGTCGAGTTGCTGAATGAGAAGGGAAAGGTCATCGGCAATTTCATCCTGCCCACCGGGGCCAGCATGATGGTCCGCGACGGCGGGATCATCATGCCGGGGGATATCATCTGCAGGATTCCGAAGGAAATCACGAAGACGCGTGATATCACGGGCGGTCTACCGCGTGTGGCCGAACTCTTCGAGGTGCGCAAGCCCAAGGATTCCGCCGTTGTATCCGAGATCGACGGCATCATCGAGTTTGGACCGGTCACAAAGGGTATGCGCAAGATTGTCGTCATCAACGAGAGTGGTGAACAGCGGAACTATAACGTCCCGCAGGGCAAACACTTACGTGTGTACGAGGGCGATAAGATCGAGGCGGGGGACAATCTCACCGAGGGGCCGGTGAATCCGTTCGACATCCTCAGCATCAAGGGTGTAAACGCTGCGCAGAACTATCTCGTGAATGAGATACAGGAGGTGTACCGGCTGCAGGGTGTGCGGATAAACGACAAGCACATCGAGGTGATCGTGCGGCAGATGCTCCAGAAGGTCGTGATCGAGGATCCCGGTGAAACCCGTTTTCTCGAGGGTGACATCGTCTCGAAGGGCGAATTCCGCGAGGAGATCGATAAGTCGATAGCCGAAAAGAAGAAGCCTGCGACATTCAAGCCGCTGCTTCTCGGTATCACGAAGGCCTCACTCAACACGGAAAGCTTCATTTCGGCGGCGAGTTTCCAGGAAACGACGAGGGTGCTGACCGAGGCCGCCGTGCAGGGGAAGATCGACTTGCTGAAAGGGCTCAAGGAGAATGTGGTGATGGGGCACCTGATTCCGGCGGGTACCGGTCTGCACAGGTACAGCACCATTGAGATAGACACTGAGATCAAGGAAGAGGATCTCATGGAAAAGGAGTTCGAGGGAGAAGAGCTCGCGGAATTGATTAACGAGGTGAGGGAGGAAATTTCCTGAGGGCGCACTGCCGCGGAAGGAGTAAATCGACCTTTCCGGATGGTCCTCGGGAACTTTAAGTTATGGTAAATTATTTACTTGACAAAGATATATCGGAATGTTAAGTTAGCTGTCTGCATCTGGATTTCGAGGGTGCAGCGAATTGATCGTATTTGTAATAGTTTGAATGGATTAATAGGGTGAGGTAATACGTGCCGACGATCAATCAACTGGTCCGCAGGGGACGCAAGCTGGTGCGGAAAAAAACAAGCGCACCCGCCCTCCAAGCATGCCCGCAGAAGCGGGGCGTCTGCACCCGCGTGTATACATCGACGCCCAAGAAGCCGAACTCAGCAATCCGCAAGGTGGCGAGAGTGCGGCTCACCAACGGGTACGAGGTAACCGCCTATATCCCGGGGGAGGGGCACAACCTGCAGGAGCACTCGATCGTTCTGATCCGCGGCGGGCGCGTCAAGGATCTGCCGGGGGTCAGGTACCATATCATACGCGGAACACTCGATGCGAGCGGGGTTGATGGAAGGACGAAAGGACGTTCGAAGTACGGGGTCAAGAGACCGAAGAAGATCGCCGTGCCGGCGTAAGGAAGGCTTGAGCGATGCCGCGCAGGAGAGAAGTCATAAAGAGAAAGGTTGTCCCGGATCCAAAATACGGGAATGTCTTGCTTGCGCGATTCATCAATTACATCATGAGGCGCGGCAAGAAGAGTACGGCGGAACAGATCGTGTACGGAGCCATTGATATCATCGAGGAGAAGACGGGGCAGAACGGTCTCGAGATCATCAAAAAGGCCATCGAGAACGTCAAACCCGTCCTCGAAGTCACCTCGCGGCGTGTCGGAGGGGCGACGTACCAGGTTCCGATCGAGGTCCGGTCCGACCGCCGGCTGGCCCTGGCGATGCGCTGGATCATCGGCTTTGCCAAGCAGCGGCACGAGAACACGATGGCCGAGAAACTCGCCGCGGAGATCATCCTTGCGTACAAGAGGGAAGGCCCTTCGGTAAAGAAGCGCGAGGATACGCATCGTATGGCCGAGGCGAACAAGGCCTTCGCGCATTACCGATGGTAAGACGGTACCCCGGCCTCGGTGAGGCTCGGGTGTTATAGAGATTTGGTGAGGTGGTGGGGTGGAATATAGGTGTCCGTTTCGGCGGATATCCGATAAGGGGTGAGGGATAACATAGATGAACAGAAGCATGATTGCTTTAAGAGCATCAACCCCGGGACCGCCCAACTCATGAAGCCTCGTTCGCCGGGGCTCCGGAACGGGGGACCCCGGTGAGGAGAGGCTGAATGTCCAAAGAATTTCCTCTCGATAAAACACGAAACATCGGCATCGCCGCGCACATCGATGCCGGGAAGACGACCATTACGGAACGGATACTGTACTACACCGGAAAGGTACACCGTATGGGCGAAGTGCACGAGGGGAGCGCGGTGATGGACTGGATGGAGCAGGAGCGCGAGCGCGGCATTACCATCACGTCGGCTGCGACGACCTGCTACTGGCGGGATCACCGGATCAATATCCTCGACACGCCGGGGCACGTCGACTTCACCGTGGAGGTGGAGCGGAGTCTCCGCGTTCTTGACGGTGTGATCGCGGTTTTTTGCGGGGTCGGTGGTGTCGAGCCGCAGTCGGAAACGGTTTGGCGCCAGGCGGACAAGTACCACGTACCCCGTCTCGCGTTCGTCAACAAGATGGATCGCGTGGGATCCAATTTCGATAATGCGGTGCGCATGATGCGCGAGCGGCTCGGCGCCAAAACGGTACCGATACAGCTGCCCATCGGCAGCGGCGAGCTGTTCACCGGGATCATCGATCTGATTTCAATGAAGGCCGTCATCTACGACGAGGAAAGTCTCGGTGTCCGGTTTTACGAGGAAGAGATACCCCGCGACCTGGTGCAATCGGCGCGGGAAGAGCGGGAACGCCTCCTGGAATCACTGGCCGATTATGACGACGGAATCATGCACCATGTCGTCAATGGTGCTCCGGTATCGGAGGAAACCGTGCACGCGGCATTGCGCACGGCGGTCAACCGGGCCGATATCACGCCGGTGCTCTGCGGCGCCGCGTTCAGGAACAAGGGTGTTCAGCGGCTGCTCGACGCCGTCGTGCGGTACCTGCCGAACCCGCTGGACATGCCGCCGGTGCAGGGGATCCACCCGTTTACCAAGAAGGAGGAGAATCGTCCCCCCTCCGATACGTCGCCGTTCACCGGCCTGGTGTTCAAGGTAAGCACCGATCCGTACGTTGGGAAGCTGCATTACGTACGCGTGTACAGCGGATCGATACGGTGCGGCGCACAGGTTTTGAACGCACGAAACAACCGCAAGGAGCGCTTCCAGCGAATCCTGCGGATGCACGCGAACAAACGGGAAGATATCGATCATATCCGCACGGGTGATATCGTGGCCGTGGTCGGGCTCAAATCGTCCTCGACCGGTGATACGCTGTGCGATCCGAAGCATGCGATCGCGCTCGAAATGATGGATTTCCCCATGCCGGTCATTTGGGTGGCCATCGAGCCCAAGACCAAGGGTGATGAGACCAAGATGAACGATAGCCTCCAGCGGCTGAGCGAGGAGGATCCGACGTTCGAGGTCAAGACGGATCAGGAGACCGGCCAGAGGATCATATCGGGAATGGGGGAGCTGCACCTCGAGATTCTCGTGGACCGGATGTTGCGGGAATTCAAGGTCAGTGCCAATGTGGGCCGTCCCCAGGTGGCGTACAAGGAAACGATAACGGAGAGTTGCCGCTCCGACGGGAAGTTTGTCCGGCAGAGCGGCGGCAGGGGTCAGTACGGGCACGTGGTACTGGAGCTCGAGCCGGCCCCGGGCAAGGGATTCCAGTTCGAGAACAAGATCATAGGCGGCACCATCCCGAAGCAGTTCGTGCCGTATGTCGAAGGGGGCATTCGCGAATCGATGGGGAGCGGTCCCGTCGGGGGATATCCCATCATCGACATCAGTGTCAAGCTCGTCGACGGATCGTATCACGAGGTGGATTCGACCGAACTGGCATTTCGGATCGCCGCCGGCATGGCATTCTCGAAGGGCGTTCGCAAGGCCGGTCCGGCGCTTCTCGAACCCATCATGAGTCTCGAGGTCGTACTTCCCATGGAATACATGGGGGATGTCATTACGGATATACATATGCGTAGAGGTAAGGTTGAGGGGATGTTCCAGAGGGCCGATGCACAGGTGATCGCAGCGCGGGCTCCCCTGTCGGACATGTTCGGTTATGCGACCAGTCTCAGGTCACTAACCCAGGGGCGAGCGGTTTACAGCATGCAATTTTTACGGTACCAGAAGGTTCCACCCGGGATGGTCGCGGATAAGCTGGGTCGCGGCAGCGATCTCGCGGAGTAAAGGAGGAGACCTCATGTCGAAGGCGAAGTTTGAAAGGACGAAGCCGCATGTGAATGTGGGCACGATAGGGCACGTGGACCATGGGAAGACGACGCTGACGGCGGCGATAACGAAGCATCTGGCGACGAAGGGGTGGGCGACGTATGTGCCGTTCGACGAGATTGACAAGGCGCCGGAGGAGAAGGAGCGGGGGATAACGATAGCGACGGCGCATGTGGAGTACGAGAGTGGGAAGCGGCACTATGCGCATGTGGACTGTCCGGGGCATGCGGATTACATCAAGAACATGATAACGGGGGCGGCGCAGATGGATGGGGCGATTGTGGTGGTGTCGGCGGCGGATGGGCCGATGCCGCAGACGCGTGAGCACATATTGCTGGCGCGGCAGGTGAATGTGCCGAGTTTGGTTATATTCATGAACAAGACGGACATGGTGGACGATCCGGAGCTGTTGGATTTGGTGGAGTTGGAGGTTCGGGAGTTGTTGAGTGAGTATCAGTTTCCGGGCGATGAGATACCGATCATACGTGGGAGTGCGCTGAAGGCGTTGGAGAGTGACGATGCGGGGAGCGAAGAGGCGAAGTGTGTGTGGGAGCTGATAGAGGCGTTGGACAGTTACATACCGATGCCGGAGCGGGACGTGGACAAGCCGTTTTTGATGCCGGTGGAGGATGTGTTTTCGATAACGGGGCGCGGCACGGTGGGCACGGGTCGTGTGGAGCGTGGGAAGGTGAAGGTCGGCGAGGCGGTTGAGATAGTGGGGATACGTGATACGCGCAAGACGGTGGTCACGGGAGTCGAGATGTTCCGCAAGCTGCTGGATGAGGGGATGGCGGGGGACAATGTCGGGTTGCTGCTGCGGGGAGTCGAGAAGGAGCAGTTGGAACGAGGGATGGTGGTGGCGCATCCGGGAAGCGTGATGCCGCACAGGAAGTTCAGGGGGAAGGTGTACGTGTTGAAGAAGGAGGAGGGGGGGCGTCATACGCCGTTTTTCAACGGGTACCGGCCGCAGTTTTATTTCCGGACGACGGACGTGACGGGAGTCGCAACACTGCCGGAAGGCCGGGAAATGGTGATGCCGGGAGACGATGTGGAGTTGATGATAGAATTGATTACACC
>DATKWS010000119.1:0-16909 GCA_035529435.1 Patescibacteria group bacterium | reverse complement strand
ATCGACGATCTCGACGTCGGCTGCCCCGAATGCGGCGGCAAGATGACACGCGTGCCCGAGGTGATCGATTGCTGGTTCGATTCGGGATCGATGCCATTTGCACAGTACCATTATCCGATGGAAAATATGGATTTCTTCAAGGCCCAGTACCCCGCCGAATTCATCAGCGAGGGGGTCGACCAGTCCCGCGGCTGGTTCTACTCACTCCTCGTGATCGGGGCCTTCCTCACCAAGCAGAGCCCCTACCGGCGGTGCCTGCCGCACGGGATGATCCTCGACGTCGAGGGGCAGAAGATGAGCAAGAGCAAGGGAAACGCCGTCTTCGCGAGCGACGTTCTCAGGACCGACGGGGCGGATGCGCTCCGGTGGTACCTCATGACGAGCGGGGCGCCGTATCTGCCGAAACGGTTCGATACGGATGCGCTGAAGGACATTGCGCACAAATTCCTCGGAACATTGCGGAATCTCTATAATTTTTATGCCCTCTACGCCGAGATCGATGGATTCGAGCCGGGCGGCGAAGTACGGAGCAATAACCTGATCGACCGCTGGCTGCTCTCTCGGTACAATTCGACGGCCGAGGCGGTGACCCATGCGATGGAGGGTTACGAGCTCGCCCGTGCGGCGCGCGCGATCCAGACATTCGTGATAGACGAACTGAGCAACTGGTACCTGCGCCGCTGTCGCCGCCGCTTCTGGAAGAACGAGATGAACGACGACAAACGCGCCGCCTACGAAACCTTCTACCACGTACTCGAGGGCGTGTCCCGTCTCGCGGCTCCATTCATTCCGTTTCTCGGCGAGGCGATCTACCTGCGGCTCCACGGGAGCGCGGGTGCGGGGGCAGGATCGGGCGAGGGAGCGGCGGCCGGTGCCGAAGGCGCCGCCCCCAGCGTGCACCTCGCTGACTTTCCCGCCGTCGACGAGAAGGCGATCGATACACCGCTCGAGCGGAACATGGAGCAGGTGCTCCGTGCCGTCACCCTCGGGCGCGCCATCCGGAACAAAGCGGGTATCAAGGTCCGGACTCCACTCGCGGCTATGTTCGTGTACAATCCCTACAAGGGAGAGACGACCTGGATCGCGGACGGGGAACTGGCCTCGCTCGTCACCGACGAGTTGAACGTCAAACGGGTCGATGTAACGGAGGGTCTCGATGATTACATCACTTACAGTATCAAGCCCGAGTACTCCATGCTCGGCAAGCGGTTCGGCAAGAATATGAAACAGGCCGCCGAGATCCTGGAGAGCCTCGATGCCGATGGTATCTCCAACCTCCTTGAGGATGGCGAGATAACAGTGGAAATAAATGGAAAAAAAGAGGTTATCGAGCGGGAAGAGGTACAGATCCTGCAACAGATCGCGGAAGGTTTCTTAGCAGAGACTGAGGGTAACTATACGATTATACTTGATACGCGCCTGACGAAATCGCTTATTAGTGAAGGAACGGCCAGGGATATAGTGAATCGTATCCAGAATTTCCGAAAGGAATCAGGATTTGAAGTAAGTGACCGTATAATGATAAGTTACAAGGCACCTGCGGAGATTCGGGAGGTGTTCGAGGAATACGGCGATCACATCTGTAGCGAAACCCTCGCAGAGGGGATCGACACTGGTGAGCAGGCCGGCTGGCAGCATGCAATTGCTTTTAAATTAAATGATTATGACGTCGAGTTGTGGATGAAGCGGTTGTGAGTATCCCGGCGTCGTGTCCATATAGCACCCGTACCGTTTGTGAGGCGACTGGACGACGTTGCAAGGAGAGCAAGCAATGCCGACGAAAAAGAAGAAAATGAAGCACACAAAGAAGGAGATCGAGAATTTCAAGAAGAAGATCCTCGCCGAGCGCGAGAGAATTCTTCAGCAAATCGGCAGGATCGAGGAATCGATCAACGAGGCGTCCGAGGATCAGGAAGGGGCCAAACAGTCCTACTCCAACCATCTCGCGGACCTCGGCACGGATTACATGGAGAAAGAGAAGAACTATTACTACGCCACCCAGGAAGGGCACTACCTCAGATCACTCGACGAGGCACTCGAGCGGATCGAGCGCGGCGAGTACGGCAAATGCATTGACTGCGGCGAGTTGATAGGGACCAAGCGCCTCGACGCCGTGCCGGGCGCCAAGCTCTGCATCGCCTGCAAGAGCAAGAACGAGAAACCGAGAGGGCGATGAGCGGTGCTGTACTTCACGGCTGCCGCACTCGTCGTCATTCTCGATCAGGCCTCCAAGCGGATCATCTGGGAAATCTACAAGCATAGCGGCGGCACCGATTGTATCGACGGGGTGCTCCGCATCACGCTGAGCAAGAACACCGGAGCCGTGATGGGCATTCTTTCGGGCTCCAAGATCCTCCTGATCACCATCACGATCGTCTCGATCGGTGCGCTGGTCGTCTTCGCGTACCGGATGCGATACGCTCCCACCTTCAAACGCGTCTGTCTCGGGCTCATTCTCGGGGGGGCGTTCGGCAACCTGATTGACCGCATTGCGACGGGCGAAGTGCTCGATTTCATCGATATGGGAATCGGACGGTTTCGCTGGCCCACGTACAACGTCGCAGACATCGCGGTGACGGTCGGGGCGGCGGTTTTGATCCTCGGATTCATACGCCATTCGGATCACGACAGGCAAGAGAGCGCGCAACCGCTGGAGCAGAATCCCTGAAGCGTGGATGCCATCGGGGCACGGATACAATAACATTCAAAATGAAAACGAGTTACGAAATCCTGGTCGGTGACGAGGAGGATGGCGAGCGAATCGACCGCTTCCTGAGCGGCCACATACCCGAGCTCTCACGCTCCCGGATACAGAAGGCGGTGCGGGCGGGGGACGTCCGCGTGAACGGGGAGCCCGCACGCAAAGTGGCGGCAAGGATTCACGAGGGCGAACTCATCGAACTTGCCTTCAGCCCACCGCGCCCCACCGAGGTGCGCCCCGAGGCCATCCCACTCGATATCATATTCGAGGACGATCATCTCCTCGTCGTAAACAAGCCGGCGGGGATGGTCGTACACCCCGCTCCGGGGAATGAGCATGGCACGATGGTCAACGCGCTTCTCGCGCATTGCCGCGATCTTTCGGGCATCGGCGGGGTGCTGCGCCCGGGGATCGTGCACCGTCTCGACAGCGGCACATCGGGTCTCCTCGTGGTGGCCAAGCATGACGAGGCCCATATCGCGCTCAGCCGGCAGCTCATGGAGCGCACCGTCAACCGTATCTACTTCGCCATCGTATGGGGAAGGATGCCGGAATCGGAGGCGGTGCTGTCGTATCCCATCGGCCGCTCGCCCCGTGATCGGAAGCGGATGGCGGTCGTGCCGCAGGGCGGCAGGGAGGCCTACACGACGTACTATGTGCTAGACACATTCCGGGAGTTCCAGTATATTAAATTAAAACTCGGGACCGGCAGGACGCACCAAATCCGTGTACACCTGTCGTTTACCGGGCATCCGATTCTCGGTGATTCCGTCTACGGCGGGCGGAATATCAAGAGGGGGGGGCTTTCACGGCCGGAAGCCGAAACGGTGAGGAAGATTCTCGAGTTACTCGAGCGGCAGGCGCTGCATGCGGGGCAACTGTCGTTCACACATCCGGCGACGGGAGAACGGGTATCGTTCTCGGCACCGGCGCCGGCTGATTTTCAATCGGCGCTCGATTTGTTGCAGGGTGGGGGATACGGGAACGACCGCTGAACGCTGTACTCGATCGGTTGAATTGCGCCGGTATCGCGGACGTGGCGGGACCGGTACCCACCGGACGCTGCGGAGGTGGAGCGTAACTCATTGAGAATACAGACGAAAGAACGGAACGGCGTCATCGTGCTCGTCTTTCAGGGCAAGTTGATGGGCGGCCCCGACGCCGACTATTTCCGGGATGTCGTACACAAGCTGATCGAGCAAGGGAAGCGCCGGGTGGTCGCCGACCTCAGCGGTGTCAACTGGATCAATAGTACCGGAGTGGGGATTCTGATTACGGGCTACACGACGCTGAGGAAGAACGGCGGGGATTTGAAACTTCTCCGCGTTTCCACTAAAATCCGGAGCATACTGTACGTTACCAAGCTGAATCTGATCTTTGAATGTTTCGAAAACGAGGATGAGGCGGTGGCAAGTTTCGAGGGTGATTGAAGAGAAGCAGTACAAGGGAGGAGGGTGTGCGAGACATCATGGCGGAAAGCGTGATAATCGAGTTTCCCAGTGATTATAAATACCTGAATATGATCGATATGGTATGCGGAGAGTTCATAAACGATATGGACTTCGATCACGAAGCCGCGAACGAGGTTTCCATATCGATTATCGAGGCTTGCACCAATGCGCTCGAACACGGTAACAAGTGCTGTCCGGAGGAGAGCGTAAGGGTCTGTTTGACGAAGCATCCCGACCGTCTCGTCATCGAGGTGTTCGATCACGGGGAAGGCTTTGATTTCAAGTACTACCTCAAGCACATACCGGACCCGTCGGACATCCACAAGCTGCGGGGACGGGGCATTTTCATCATGAAGCATATGATGGATTCCCTGTACTTCGATATGGTCCCCGAGCGGGGTATAAAGGTAACACTCGAAAAGATGATCCGTAAGCAAAGCGGCGAGGTCGCCTGAACACGCGTCGATTGTTCTTACCGATCTCATCCCCGACCGATAATCCACGGCGCAGGTAACAATGGACTTGGAATGTGATGGAGGGGAATCATAATAAGGGTGCCGTTCATGCCCGTCAGGAAGTAAATCCATGGACACCTTCTCGTTTCTCGCCTCGTTCTATTTCGTGTGCGGGGCCATCATATTCTTTCTCGCCGTCACGATTCTACGCCACTCGGTTCGGAGCATCGTCAACTGGTCCACCGCCCTCGTTCTGATCTTCGCCGGGTTCGGCCCGCTTCTCGGCGCCCTCAGCGCATTCCTCGAACAGAACCTGCGGGAAGGCACCTATCTCTTCGAGAGTCTCGTCGGGAGTTTCAACTACACGTGGGAGTTTTTTTTCCCCTCACTCGTCCTCTTCGCCCTGGTGCATCCGCGGCGCCATCGGTTGTGGAAGTACGTGCGCAGGTTCGTCTGGTTTCTCTACCTGCCCCACCTCTTTCACCTCGCGATGATCATATTTCTCCTCGAGCGGGTGAATCCCGACAGGATGTTCAATTTCATACTCGATCTTCCCCACGCCGGGGGTGCCGCGGCCACGATGATCAGCGGGCTGGTCAAATCGCTGAACGTGATGATGGACCTTCTCTTCAAGGCCCACGCCGAGCTCTTTTCCCTGGTCAACATCATGTACGCCGCCTTCTCGCTCATCCTTCTCGGCCGATCCCTGAAGCTCGATCTTTCACCGCGCGTGCGCCGGCAGATGCACGTCGTGCTGGTAGGCCTGGGGCTCTGCATCGTGACCTACTCGCTGGCGCGCTTCATCCCCACTTTCATCGGCGCGGATAAGGTCGGATCGGGCGAGGATTTCGCGATCGGGTTCATCAATGCATCGCTGATTCTCGGCAGCGGCTCGATTGCCTTTGCCGTGGTGCGGTATCAGTTCCTCGACATCCGTCTGATCGCCCGAAAGAGTATCTTCTACGGGGCGGCGGTGGCGATCTTCGCCTCGATTTACCTGCTCTTCGTCAAGCAGGTCACCAGGTTCATCGTGCAGTACTCCGGGACGAACGTGGAGATCCTCGAGACGGTGCTGATCATCGCATTCATCATACTGTCCCAGCCGGTGCTCAACCGGTTGGAGGAATGGACCGAACGGGTCCTCGTGCACGCCGAGGGCAGGCCGAGCGTGCGGATCCGCGATCTCAGCGGTGAGCTCCTCTCGATGGTCGAGGTGGAGAGCATGAAGGACCGGATCAAGAGGGCGCTCTCCGAGGTGTTCACTGCGGAGGATGTGGATCTCGTTCTCTGCGACGATATCGTGACGGGGTGGGAGGAGGATGTCTACGCACGGAAAGTCATCGAGGTGCTCGAGAGTGTCGGGGAGCCGATCGTCCGGGTCGATTTTCTCGAGGCCATGGGCTTTCTCAATGTGAAATCACGGGCGTTCTTTCGGCCCGGCAGGAAGATGATCGACGGGGCGGTCGAAACGCTGCCCGGTCTCGTCAGGCGGCTCGCCCGCTACGATCTGATGGTGCCCGTGATGCATGACGGGCGGTGCGTGGCGCTTTTGCTGCTCGGTTCCCGGCGCGAGAACCGCCACTACTCGACGCAGGAACAGGCGCTCCTCTCGATGCTCGCATCCCAGGTGGCGGCATCCCTCTCGCGAATCGACCTCCTCCAGGAGATCGTCGAGAAGAAGGTGATCGAGGAAGAGCTGAACATCGCGCGGACCATCCAGATCAATCTTCTGCCGTCAGAACCGCCCCGGCTCGAAGGGTACGAGGCCTCGGCGCTCAGTGTTTCAAGCAAGTTCGTCGGCGGTGATTACTACGATTTCATCACGCGGGAGGACGGCATGCTCGCCTTCACCGTTGCCGATGTTTCCGGCAAGGGGGTGCCGGCATCGCTCCTCATGGCCTCGCTCCAGGCGAGCTTTCGTTCACTGATGGACCGTATGGAAGATCCCGTCGCGGTAGTGGGAAGGCTCAACAACGTGATGTACGACATCACGGCGCCGGACAAGTTCGCGACCCTTTTTTACGGCTGTCTCGATACGCACCGGCACGAGCTCCAGTACACCAATGCGGGACACTTCTTCCCCGTCATCATGCGGCAAGGGGGTACCATCGAGGTGCTCGACTACAGCGGCCTCATCCTTGGGGTTCAACCCGAATTCCCCTACGAGCGCCGAAAACTGAAAATCCGCCCGGGAGATACTCTCGTCGTGACGACCGACGGCGTTACCGAAGCGGAGAATATGGATGGTGAGCTGTACGGCGAGGAGCGGCTCCACCAGCTCCTCTCGTCGCTGTACGGCCGAAGCGCCGACGAGGTCAAGGAATCGATCGTCGAGAAGGTGGAAGCGTTCTCCCATCCGAAGGGGGCGAGCGACGATCTGACGATACTGGTACTGCGGAGGAAGATTTGATGGCAATCCGGTGGCGGCCGCATCTTATGAGCCGTTCGATCCGTTCCCCGGGGGTGTAAGAGGCTGATATTATAATGAATACACGCGATCGCATACTCGGGATCGACCCCGGCACGAAACGCTACGGGCTCGCAGTGAGCGACGAGCTCGGCGTGACCGCCCAGGGGCTCGAGACGTTCGTTGTTGCGGAAGGCGCCGATTTTGTCGATCATGTAAGAAAGCTCATGGCGGAATATGCCGTGGGGCGGATTATCGTGGGGATGCCGCTGTCAATGAGCGGCAACGCCATCGAGGGAACGGAGCGCTCCCGGGAGCTCGCCGGACGCATAGAGCGGGAGTGCGGGGTCGTAGTGGAACTGCGCGATGAGCGGATGACGAGCCGTGAAGCGGAACGGGTGCTCGGCATCGGCGGTCGTGGCCGCCGCGAGGCGCGCCATGGGGCGCGGGAGGCGGAACGGAAACACGACGTGGGAGATATCGACCGGCTCGCCGCCGTGCTGCTGCTTCAGGGCTATCTCGATGAGAGGAACGGATAGTGTCAAGGTTCTCTGTAATAATATCCGTCGTTTTGAGCGCGCTCGTTCTGGTGTCCGTGTATGTCGCGGGTCTGTATTACGATGACAGCTCGGATCCCGCCTCGCGGCGGGTCGAGATAAAGGTGCTGCCCGGCGCGACGCTCAAGGATGTTCAGACACAGCTCGTCGAGAACGGAGTCCTCAAGCGATCCGGTCTCTTTCGCTGGGCCGCCTACCTCACGCGCAAGGAACGGAGAATCCAGGCGGGCCGGTATCTCTTCATGCGGGGCGAGAGCGTCGCGGCGGTGCTCGACAAACTCGCATCCGGCGCAGTCGATTACACGCGTGTCGTCATCCCGGAAGGTTTCATGGTGACGGAGATCGCCGCCGTTCTCCGGATGGAGGCCGAGATAGATTCGGCTGCGTTCATGGAGCTCGCGTACGACGATTCCGTCCTCGCGCGGTTTGGAATCGAGGCGCCGTCACTCGAGGGATATCTATTCCCCGATACGTACCTTTTCAGCTGGCCGCTCACGCCGCGGGATGTCATCGAGCGGATGGTGCACCGGTTTCGTGAAGTGTACGACGACAGTATGCAGGCCCTGGCCGACTCGGTCGGATTCGGTGAGAACGAGGCGGTGACACTCGCATCGATCATACAGGCCGAGGCGGTCTATGACTCCGAGATGCCCCGCATCTCAGCCGTCTATCATAATCGTTTGGAGCGCGGATGGCGGCTCGAGGCCGATCCCACCGTCGCCTATGCCATCGGTGGGGTGCGCAGGAGACTCTACTACAAGGATCTGCGCGCCGCCTCGCCGTACAATACGTACCGGGTGCACAGGCTGCCTCCCGGGCCGATCTGCAGCCCCGGCCGCGCCGCGATCCTTGCCGCCGTGCAGCCGCAGGCAGGTAGCGACTATCTCTATTTCGTCGCAGACGGCACGGGCCGTCACTATTTCAGCAAAACGCTGCGGGAACACCTCATCGCGAAGGAACGCGTCAGGGACGGCAGCGTTCCGTGGGTGGACGAGTTCGAGGAGCCGAATGCGGGCGGTGAGGAGGAGGTCACGTCCGAGTAGTACACAGAGTGCATCGTACGGATCGAAGCGTTGTATACCGGAACGGTGATGAGCCGATGTATGTGGATGCGGGCACACGTGCGAAGGAAGGGGCGCTCGAGAGGATCATCTCTCAATGCGGCCGGGCACTGATCGCTTTCTCGGGTGGGGTCGATTCCAGCTACCTTCTCAGTGTGGCTGCGGCGGTACTCGGCCCGGCGAACGTTCTGGCCGTCACCGTCGATTCGCCCGTTGTACCGCCGGCCGAGATCAACGGCGCATGCAGGATCGCGAGGATGCTCGGCGTCGAACACGTAATAGTGAAGATCGACGACCTGGCGAGCGACGAGTTTCGGAGCAATCCACCCGACCGGTGTTACCATTGCAAGAGGAGCATATTCGGGCGCATGCTGGCCGTCGCGGCGGAGCGGGATCTGCCCTGCGTCTTCGAGGCATCGAACCGTGACGATACGGGCGATTACCGGCCCGGCCTCCGTGCGATCCGCGAACTCGGCATACGGAGTCCCCTGGTCGAGGCGGGCCTCTCGAAGGCGGATATCCGGGCGCTTTCGAAGGAGCGCGGGCTGCCGACCTGGAACAAGCCGGCCCTCGCCTGCCTCGCTACGAGGATCCCCTACCACGAGCCGGTCACGAAGGAGAAGCTCGAACAGGTGCGGTTGGCCGAGGAGTATATCTGCTCCGTCGGGTTCAGCGCGTGCCGCCTCCGCCACCACGGGAGCGTCGCGCGTATCGAAGTACCGCCGCCGGAGATCGACCGGCTGCTCGATGAGGCCACGCGGCGCGGGATTGTGGAACATCTGAAGGCTCTCGGGTTTGTATACGTAGTGGTCGATCTCGAGGGGTACCGTTCCGGGAGCATGAATGAATCTCTTGACATATAACGGTTTGTGCATTAATTGTTCTATGTCGCACGTAGTGCCTGGAGAGAAACCAAGGATGTAATATGAAGCCGTTACACTACAGGACGATGATCGTCATTCTCGCGCTGGCCGTTATCGTTATCGGGTACGTGACGCTGTCGCGCGGATCGATCTCACTCGCACCGGCGCTCCTCGTGCTGGGCTACTGCATCCTCATTCCCATCGCACTTATAAAGGGCGAATAGCTCAGCTGGTCAGAGCGCCTGCCTTACAAGCAGGAGGTCGCAGGTTCAAGTCCTGCTTCGCCCACCAGTATATTTATACAAATCGAAATATCACGAGGCGGTAAGGCCTCGGCGGCGGCGATGCTATTTCAATAGAACCATCTTCCTCGTTATCACCTTCTTGCCCGCGCTCATCCGGTAGAAGTAGATCCCCGAACTCACCGCGTTCCCTTTCGTGTTTCTGCTATCCCATACGATTTCTTTGACGCCCTTCGGGAGCTGATCGTCGACCAGCGTATCGACCAGCTTTCCCTGAAGGTCGTAGATGGACAGATTCACGTGCATCTTCTCGGGCAGCGTGAATGCTATGGTTGTCGTCGGATTGAAGGGATTGGGATGGTTCTGGTGAAGCGCCAGGGGATAGGACGCCGTTCTGACGGTGACCGTCTGCGACCTCACCTCGGTATCATCCTCCTTGAGAACGCTCAACGTGTACAGGTATGTTTCTCCGACACGGATACCGCGGTCGATATACTCCCTCGCCTCGGGGGAGATCAAGCCGCCCGCATTGACCGGCTCCGTTCCCTCGCTTCCTTCGATACTTCTATGGATATTGAATCCTTTTATAGCCTCGTCCGAAACGATATCCCAGCCGAGCCGCACGTCGGCGCCGACGAGGTCCGCTTCGAAATCGTGAATCAGAACCGCGATGATCGGTTGGCTCGAAGCCGATACCGTTGCCGAGCCGCTCCCGCTGACCCACTTGGCGACGAGGTAGTACAGTTCGCATACCGGCTCCGGTATCAGGACGGTGATCGACTCGTCGGCCCCCGTTCCCGATGTCGTGGAGCTGTAGGCGATCTGCGGTTCGCCGCTCCCCGAGTAGTTGATGCTGTAGAGGTAGAGATCGTAATCCGCACCTGAGGGAACATCGAGGTCGATGACAACCGAATCGGTGCAGATGGCGACTTGCGATGCCCAGCATTTCCGGTCGAAAGCACCGGCGCCGAATGTTACGGCGATGGTGGTATCGGGAGGGAAGGTCATCCAATTCCTGACTGCTTCAATAGCGGCGTCCGCGTTGATC
This sequence comes from Patescibacteria group bacterium, assembly GCA_035529435.1. Classification (GTDB taxonomy): domain Bacteria; phylum Krumholzibacteriota; class Krumholzibacteriia; order Krumholzibacteriales; family Krumholzibacteriaceae; genus DATKWS01. The sequence goes on along the minus strand of DATKWS010000119.1, from coordinate 6,124 downwards.
TTGCCGGAACCCTCGACCCGGTCCTTGGCCCCGCGGTTGAGGGTCGGGTCGTTGCCGCACGATGCCTCGCCCGATTTATTGGTCTCGGTGGCAGTCATCTGGATCAGCATCTTGACGCGGAGCGCGTCAAATTCGCTGTACGACCATGACTGCCCCTCGTCGTCGAACGCCTCGACGAGCAACGCCGCCACGCCGGCGACATGGGGGGAGGCCATCGATGTTCCCCACATGTTGGTATAGTCGTTCGACTGGCGATCGGTGAATCCCGTGGTGTACCCGTCGTTCACATTGGCATCGCCCGATGTGATTTCGGAGCCGACATTTGCCGACCATGAATTGGAGCCGCCCGGGGCGACGACGTCGGGCTTGATCGAGGAGGTGGGTCCGTTCGAGCTGTAGCTCGTCATGGCTCCGAAGTCGTTGATCGCCCCGACGGTGATCGCCTTCTCGGCCAGGCCGGGATCGGGAATCTTGTATGTCGAGTAGTCATTTCCGGCGCTGATGACGACGACGGTGCCCGAGGATACGAGGCCGTTCACCGCGGTATGCAGCGCCGTGCTTGTTCCGCCGTAATTCAAGCCGATGCTGGCGTTCGCCACCTTGATGTTGTAGAGCGAGTTGACGGCGGCGAGGGAATCGAATGCGGCGGTCCAGATGCTTGCCGACCCGCTGTTGTCCTGTTTTAGCAGCTTGAATCCCGCCAACCTGCATTCCGGCGCCATCCCCCTGAAGAGATTGAACCCGTCTCCGACCGCCGTGTAGGGGTGGGTGACGAGCATCGAGTACGGCGCGTTTCCCAATCCGGTATGGTTGCCCGCGCGGGCCTTGTAGATGTCCGTGGCGGTGATCGTCCATGCATGCGAGAGCGGCGATGAGCTGCTCGTGTAACCGCCGAGCCAGCTCGCGCCCGATGTCGCGAGGTTGATCTGCGCGGTGCCGGTCCCCTGCCAGGCGAGATTCGACGTCACCTGGCCGCCGCCCACGACCGGGACCTTGATCATGTCTGCATAGCCATAACCGTCCGTCGGGTGCAGCGTGCCCGTCATCGTCGTGGTGAGGGTCGTGATACTGCCGCTTCCCAAGGCGGCGCCGGTGCCCGCCGCGATACCGCTGACATGCGTTCCGTGGCCGTTCCGGTCCGTGGAGCTCGCTTCGTTTTCATCGGTGAAATCATGCCAGAAGACGAGTCTCCCGCCCGAGAGGTCCGTGTGCGTCGTGTCGACGCCGCTGTCGAGAATTGCGATAACGATGTCGGAAGCGCCGCTGAGGCCGTACCCGTTCGTCGCATCCCAGACCAGCGTGCGCACACGCACCTGCCGCGCCGAGTCATCGAGCATTCCCTGACCGGGCGAATCACTCTCGATAATGCAGAGATTATTACCGAGGGCGCCGGCAAGCTCGGCGATGCGGCCCGCCGGAATGACACCGGAAAATCCGTATGTCGCATGCTGATACCTGTGTACGGGCATTCCTTCCATTTTTCTGAAGAGGGCGACTTCATCATCTGTGGGGGGGCGGTACAGGGTAACGATGACGCCCAGCGGATGCCCGGGCTCTCCCATGGAGATCGCATCGGCGATGGTGGACTGGAGAGCGTCATCGATACCGTTGAAATCGGCGTCCTTGTCCGCCGGATGAATGATGATGGGAGCGATGGCGATTCCGGGCGCCTGCGACACGATAACGAGAACGGCGACACAGGTCAGCACGCTCCTCCACTGCTGAAAAAGAGTCATCCGCAATCACCTCCAATCACTAGGTGGAAAGCACATTGAGTCTTTCATGGCGTGTACATGCAAATCATATCGTCTATGTATTTTGGTTTCCGTGTACGAAATATGTTCGAACCGCAATTGTCTAAGTTTACCATATCCTATGTGGATTTTCTAGTAATTTGAATGACGGTGCGCGGGAAATCGTGCTAGAATGTTAACAATCGGTTGTCGCACGTTTATCATAACTTCGTGCATTTTCATTACATCAAGGAGATTATTATGATGTACCGTCGTTCGCTGCCGGAGCGCTCCCTCGCAGCCGTTTTTCTCTTCACCGTCATGGCCGGTATGGTGTTGTTCTGTTCCTGCTCGGATCATGAGAGCCCCGTCGATGCCGATGGTACCGCCGGTTTGAATGAATCGTGCCCGGTGCAGGCGGCGGGCAATGCATCGGGAAAGGAGTGGACCTTTCTCCTTTACGCCGCGGCGGACGCCGGTTTCATGTTCAATCCCCTGGGCAGCTTTGCCGAGCATGTTTCTTCGGGCAGCGGCGTGGACGCCCTCTGCCTCCAGGACACGAACGGCGAGACGGCGAAGATCTGGTACATCGACGGCAATCACAATACCGTTCTCCTTGAAGATATCGGCGAGGTGAACATGGGATCCGTCACCACGCTGAGCTATTTTCTGGACTACGCGAAAACGAACTATCCCGCCGAGCGGTACATCATCTCGTTTTACGGGCACGGCGGCGGCTGGGGCGGCGCGTGCAACGACATGGACCCGGAGTTCGGCGTTCTCAGGATGGACGATATGAAGGAGGCGCTGGAAGGTGCCGGGGGAGTGGACTTCGTACTGTTCAGCGCCCCCTGCTGGATGGGCGCGCTCGAATCGGCGTACGAGCTGCGGGGATGCACCGATGTGTACATCGCCAGCGAGCATGAGAGCTTCTATGCATTCTGGAGAACCGTTATGGGCTCGATATCGGAGGAGCTGAATTCGAATCCGGCCGTTCCGAATTTCGAACTGGCGCACATGATCATCGACTGGATGGAGAAGGACAGGAAGAGCTACGCGCCGTACGGGGGCATGCAATACCTGACGATGAGCGCAATCAGAATGGACCGCATGGACGCGCTGCGGGAGGCGATCGATGCGCTGGCGCTGGCTTATCTGGCCGATCCGGCGCGGCTCGGCGCGCTCATCGAGTCGGTGCGCAAGAAGATAGTCTATTTCGACAACACCTCGATCACCGACCTGAACTCTATTCTCCTCTGCCTGCACAAGGCGGAGACCGACATGGCGATGCGAGCCGAGCTCGAGAATGTCATGCAGCGCCTCGCCGAAGCCGTCATCGCGGAGATTCACCTGCCGAAGTACAAGGATATCGGCGGATTGACCATATTTCTCCCCGACGAGGCGACCGCCGATATACTGGCTTACTACGTGCACGAGATGTTCGGGCTGGATTTCGTTAAGGATTCCCACTGGGACGAGTTGCTCTTCGCACTCTTTCCGGCGGTGGGTGATATGCAGCGGACTTTCGATGAAACCATTCCGATGCTGTGCACCCGTACATCTGAATAGCCGGTTTGCGCCCGTAAGCTGGCAGAAGTGAGATAAACAACAATCCGTCAAAAATGAGGCTAAATCCGGAAGAGGTACTGCAGCTTCAGGAAGTACTGCCGGTCGGTCAGGGTCCACCCGTCGCGTCCGTCGTCGATGATGGTCAGATCGCTGTAACGGTGCGTCGAACCGATGTAGAAGACCGTCAGCGAATTGATCCGGTACGTAAGCAGCGGATCGACGTCCCACGTATCGTAGCGGTCGTTGTACTGCGTTATGAGGCGCAGCGAGAACTCGCGCGACATCTGCAGCGAGAGGGTGGAGCGGAAGACGGACTGGGAGAAGAGGTGTTCATCCGTCTCGAGATCGTCGCTGGAGACATAGCTGTAGGAAGAGGAGATCAGCATCCGGTCGATCGGCCTGATATCGGCCCACACGCCGTACGTTTTCTCTTTGCCCATGACGAGATCCCGGCGCGCGATGCGGTGCCCGTAATCGATGTTGCCTCCGAAGCTCAGCGAACCGCCGGGCTGCGTGCTCAGGCATGTGTGCACGAGCCAGATGCCGTTGAAATGAATTCCGCGGAACAGCTCGTTGCTTGCCATGTACTGGGAGTGAATCCCCGTCTGTGCCGCACGGAATTTCGCCTCGACGCTGGCATTGATCCATTCGTCCTTCTGGACGTTGTCGAAGTTCCACTTTCGCGTCGCATTCACGTTTCCGTTGATGTTCTCGAGGATTGTGCTGTTGTCGAACCGCACGATCCCCCCGATATCGGATGAAGCCATCCGCCTGTTGTTCGACGGCTCGAAACCGTTGTCGGCGCGGAACGTCGGGCTGAGCTCCGAATACTCCACATCCGCCCAGTAATCGCCGGTGCTGTGCTCGAGTTCGGCGAAAAGGCCGTGCCCCCAGAAGGATTCGCCGTCGAGCCCCGCGGTGTGCCGGCCCCTGTCGAAGCGGGTGACATTGAACGAGCTGTCCGGCACGAGAGCGGGATTGTCGACCTCCTCGGTATGCGTGGCGAGGAGCTGGACCTGTGCCGTGTTGCTCGCCGAGAGGCGTATCTGGCCGTCGACGCCTACGAGCGTGCCGGAACCACCGCTGTCGAACCGCCTGTCGGTGGCGACGAGGCCGATGTGCGAGGCCTCTCCGAGGTCGTGCCTGAACCGCAGGACGTTGGAGACGCTTGTGCCGTTCTCGACGAACCAGCTCATCTCCTCGAATGGGAGTATGATCACGGAATGTTCGTCGTATGCGGAGAGGTATGCCATGCTGCTTGAACCCTTGCGCCACGTCATCTTGCCGGCGACGGCGGGATCGTTGATCGAGCGCGTATAGACGGCGTTGAAGTAGGTGTCGAACAGGTCGCTCCCCTCCTGGAAGAACGGCCGCCGTTCGGGGTAGAAGAGGGCGAATGTCGTGTTGACGTCGAGCTGCGCAACGTCGGATTCGACCTAGCTGAAATCGGGATTGATGGTTGCCTCGGCGGTCAGCTCCGAGGAGATGTCGTAGGAGATGCCGAGAGCGACATCGCCGTCGATGTCCTTGTTCTCGAAGTCGCCGTTTTCACCGAGAGAACCGGACTGATACCCGATCACCGCCGGCAGCAGCTCGAAGCCGGCACCGGGCTTGACGCCGGAGATGCCGGTAATGGTACCCCACTGGCAGGGCCAGCAGTTCTCGTCGCGGTCGTAGGCGGCCCAGGAATACTGAAAGCGCGACTCGCGCGGCCTGTTGCGCCAGAAATCGACCCGCCACACCTGCTCCTCGTTGTCGGGGAACCGCATACTCTCGAAGGGTATTGCCATTTCGGCGACCCAGCCGAAATCGGTGATCCTGCCCGCGGACTCGTAGATCATATCGTACGTTATATCCTCGCCGTTGGATGTGGAATACAGTAGATCGCCGGGAATGCCGTACGGGTTGGATGAAATCTCGTAGGCCAGGGTCGCCTCGCCGTACGTATCCAGACACAGGATCACGTAGTCACCGGAGAAGATTTGATCCCGTTCACAGTAGAAGGCGCGTACCTCTTCGGGGTCGTCGTAGCAGAGCCAGGCGACATAGAGGCGCTCATCGTCGTAGGTGATCCAAACCTCCGTGTCGACCCCCGGCTTCGTCTGGTCACCGGGATTGTGCTCGGCGAAGTTGCCGGTCCTGGCTGCCCCATGCCAACCGGCATCCTCGAGCGTACCATCGATCTCGATCGTTTCCGCTGTCCGGGATATTTTCAGTTCGGGGTGGTAAACGGCTACGTAATCGTCGCTTGCGCGGGTTCCGGACGGGCAGCCACTGAGTACGGTCAGTACCAAAATATTCAGAAATCCTCTACCATGGAAGGTGCGATCATTCAGCATTGTGTCAAATCTCGTATGTTCATGGCTACATGTAACTTAACATTCAACCGAGTATTTGTTAACTCCTTAAGTATACGCATCAACGGTGCGCGAGGTTCCCGCCGCGGAAAAAATATTATTTCTATTTGGCTTTTTCGGCAATTGTTGTATACTGCTTCAGTGGAATGAATTTAATGAATGGTCCGGATAAAGACGCTCGGCGGCCTCCCGAATGCCGATCATCCTTATAAAGGGATTCACTAAATTTCCTTCCCGCAATAGCACCGTGAGGAGTGCACGACCATTGCCACTTGAGCCCGTTAAGGAGGGCGCAATGAAGCTGTATGTAGGAAATCTGTCATATACCTCAACCGAAGACGAGCTGCGGCAGGCCTTCGAGGCGTTCGGGAACGTTGACTCGGTAGATCTGATCAAGGACAGATATACGGGAGAGTCCAAGGGATTCGGCTTTGTGGAAATGACGGATCGGGCCGAAGCGCAGAA
>DATKWS010000118.1:0-4429 GCA_035529435.1 Patescibacteria group bacterium | reverse complement strand
AGCGGCGCACTGGGGGTCGGGACGAGGCTGCCGTCGATCAGGGAGATGTCGAGGGAGCTCGGTATAAGCCCCATCACGATCAAGCGCGCCTACCACGACCTCGAGAACGAGGGGTACATCATCACGCGGTCGGGGCTCGGTTCGTTCGTTGCCGAAGTCAGCAGGGAGAAGATGCGTGTAACAAAGCTCACCGAGATCCGCCGGGAGCTGGCGAGGCTTGTCGCCGAGGGGGAGCGGTTCGGCATACCGGCCGGCGAGATAGGAGAAATGATACGCGAAATGAAGGAGGACGGCGATGGTTGATATCCTCGAGGTGCGGGATCTACGGAAGGCGTACCGGGGCTTCACGCTCGACGGTGTCTCCCTCGCGGTCCCGCGGGGGTACATCATGGGGCTCATCGGTCCGAACGGCGCCGGGAAGACGACGACGATCAAGATCCTGATGAACATGATTCGCGCGGACGGCGGTGAGGTGCACATATTCGGGCTCACCCACCGGGAGAGTGAGAGGGAGATCAAGAGCAGGGTGGGGTATGTCGGCGAGGAGCAGTACTTCTACATGGACAAGAGGGTCGCCTGGACCGGCAGGTTCGTCTCGCAGTACTTCGAGCGGTGGGACGCCACCCGCTTCGCGAAGCTGCTCGATGACTTCGGGATCGATCCGAAGAAGAAGATCAAGAGCCTGTCGAAGGGGCAGAAGGTCAAGCTCTCGCTCGCCATCGCGCTCTCGCACGATCCGGAGCTGTTGATCCTCGACGAGCCGACCGCCGGCCTCGATCCCGTGATCAGGCGCGATGTCCTCGATATGCTGATGCGATTCCGTGACGACGGCGAGCGCTCCGTGCTCATCTCATCGCATATCACGGACGATATCATGCGGATCGCCGATTACGTCGCCTTTATCGTCGAGGGGCGGATCGCCATCAATGCGGAGAAGGACGAGATCATGGCGAACTGGAAAAAGATCCACTTCCGGGACGGTGCCATCGATTCGTCGATCGTGTCCTCGCTGGCGAATGTCGGGCGGCACACCTTCGGTTGCTCCGGCATCACCGACCGCTACGGGGAATTGCGCGAGGCCCTCGCGCCGGCGGTCACGGCCGGTGATGTCAAGGTGGAGAATGTGAGCCTCGACGACGTACTGATCGCATTCGTGAAGGGAGGAAAGCGATGATCGGCATTATGAAGATACATATGAAGCACTACCTGTTCTACCCGCCGCTCTTTCTCGCATTGATCTCATACTACTGGCTGACGACGCGGGACAGCCTCCACATAAATATCGCGATCATGAACAGTATCTTCATCTACTTCGTGAGCGTCATACCCGCGGTGATGATCGAGATAAGGGATGAAGCGAACCACGGCTACGCGTTCCTCGGAACACTGCCCGTGACGGTTCGGGAGATCGTGACGGCGAAGTTCATCCTGGTGCTCGCGTGCGTTGCCGTCCTCGTGCTGTACAACTTCGTCCTGTTCACCTTCTTCGACAGCACTCCAGAGATGCTCGCCACGTGCCGCTCCGTAATTCTCTTGAACGCCTCACTGAGCCTCATCATCACAGGGATCATGTTCCTCGTGATCTTCCGGTTCGGCGCGATGGTCTTTCTGGTTTTATCGGGCGTCGTGCTCCTCCTCTTCAACATGCTGGGATTGGTTGCATTCAAGACGCTCCCGGCGCACCGCGGTCTCCTGTCCGGTTTCAATATCTCTGTCGAGGGGTACGGCTGGGTGGTCATCGTATGTAGTGCACTGGCCGCCTACTACGGCCTGATGCGGCTGGCCGTGCGGATCAAGAGCGCAAGGAGTGGGTGAGAGGGATGATCGGCCTAATCAAGAAAAACGTTCCTTTTCTTGCTCATTCCCCGAGTGCGGCGTGATGCAGGATGGGTGATGAGTCAACGGTATCCGTAAAGGAGGTTTCAAATGGATTACTGTCGTGTTCGGAAGAATCGTGAGGTGACGGTTTTCGTGATCGCGCTTGCGTTACTCTGCGCGGGCTTTGCTCCGTCAGCGACGCTCCTCGCCGCAGGGGAAGATCTCCCCGCGGCCGCCGAGATCATCGACCGGTACGTCGCGGCGACGGGAGGGAGGGAGGCATACGGGAAGATACAGAACCGCGTCACCACGGCGACGATCGATATACCGATGCAGGGAATCACGATGGATATGACCATCTATTCGGCCCGTCCCGACAACTTCTACTCCGTCATGAAGTCGGCAATGCTCGGAACAATCGAGCGGGGATTCGACGGGGAGGTTGCATGGGAGAACTCGCTGATGTCGGGACCGCAGATCAAGAAGGGGACCGAGAGGGGCGATATCAAGCGCGATGCGGTCTTCGACAAATATATCAACTGGCGGGAGCTGTACAAGGAGGTTGCGTGCACCGGTATCGACACACTGGACGGCGGTCCCGCGTACAAGGTGCTGATGACGCCGAACGAGGGGAACGAGCAAACCATCTTCTTTGACAAGGAATCGGGTCTCATCGTGCGTATAGAATCGGTCGTCGAGACACCCATGGGGACGGTCCCGTTCGTCACGACGTTGAATGACTACCGGGATGTCGGCGGTGTTCTCATCGCGCATAAGATGATGGTCACGATCATGGGGCAGAATCGTCTCATCACCGCGGAAAAGGTCGAGTACAACGTCGAGCTCCCCGCCGGCCTCTTCGATTTGCCCGCGGAGATCAGGGAGCTCGTGGAGAAGCGGGAGGAGTAATGAGCGGGCGAGAACGGGGATGAGTGAATGCGGGTGAACTCACCGGTCGTTTACTAAGAAGCACAAACGATCATGAATGCCGCGGGAATCTCGATCGGCCCTGGTTACTCTACCTGCATGCCGGGGCGGGTCCGCGCGCGTCCAATAATAAGGACATTTTTTCCATATGATGAGGCCATGGCGCCACGGCCCCAAATTCAATAACAGACTGATATTACATTATAATATAAGCAGTTGCGACGTTTGCCCGTCCGCGGTATGCCATGGGCACTGCTGGTGGGTAGAGCCGCCACTCGGGGCGGCCGAAACAGGAGGTGTCTGATGAAAAAGACGCGGAAGATTTTTCTGAGCCTCATATTTTTGATCCTTCTCACCGGCAGCGGCTTCGTACGGAACGCCGAGGCACAGGTACGCGTCAATGCATCCCTCCATACGCCCAACGTGCACATCCGCGTCGGCAACGCGCCCGACGATCAGTACCCGGGCCTCACTCGCGGGCCTCTCCCAGTCCGCAAGCACCAGTACTACAAGATCACCACGCGGGATCGAATGATAGCACTCCGCCTGGCCGGCTACACCGGTGTGCCGGCGCGTAGGTTGATCACAATCCGGGGGTACGGGTATACCTGGTTCGAGATCGGGCAGTGGCTCCATCTGCCGCGGCCGGTGGTGCGCGCCGCAATGCATCCCCGGAGCTGGGACCGTTTCCTCCGCGAGCAGAAGCTGCTCGCCGGGCGGGTCGTTTATCGGTATGAGCGGTTACGCTAGCCCGTGCCGCGTATGACGAGAGCTCGTTGACATAAAAAAATCGAAATGACGGGCCGGGATTGCTCCCGGCCCGTCGCCGGTCGTTGGAAAAGCGGGTGCTTCCACCAAACGCTTGAATCCGGCCGTCGGGCCTGCTACGATTTCTCCTCTGGAGGTAGGGGGAGGAGTAGCTATTCTACACCGGAAAACTGAGGAGGGACAATGAAACCGGCATGCCGTACGGGATCGATCTGTATCGCGTTGGTTGTTGCGCTGTCGCTGCTGGCGCTCGTCGCCGGCACGTGGGCGCAGGAGACGGAGGGCGCCGAGAAGCAGGAAGGCGCGAAGAAGCCCGGACCGGTGGAGATGCCCCGCGACACACTGCTCGCCGCGGCGCGGGACATGATCGCGGAAGCGCATTACTGCGCCCTCATCACGCTGGATGCCTCCGGGCACCCACGGGCGAGGACGATGGACGCCTATCCGCCGGACGAGAACATGGTCATCTGGATGGGCACCTCACGTCTCACGCGCAAGGTGAAGGAGATCCAAGACGATCCCCGGGTCACCCTGTATTTCGCGCACCCGAAGCACGTCGGATATGTGACCGTATACGGAACCGCCGAGATCGTGGACACGCCAGAGGCGAAGGATACGTGGTGGAAAGAGGAACTTGCGCAATACTTTCCCGAGGGGAAGGAGGGCTTCATCCTCATCGCCGTGACCCCGCAGTGGCTCGAGATCACTGATTACACTCGGGGCATCGTAGGCGACCAGAAGACGTGGCAGCCGCCGGTGGTGAAGTTCTAGCGCGATGGAGTGACGCAGCACATGTGATGATCGGTCTAATGGTCGATCCGTTTTCCGTTCCAGTAGTTGGCGGGATTCGACGAAGGGGGCGAATCGCCCATCGAGTAGGTGCCGGTGAACATCTGCTCGTCGGGCGTGAGTTGAA
>DATKWS010000117.1:0-25062 GCA_035529435.1 Patescibacteria group bacterium | reverse complement strand
GCCCCTCGTTCCATTCGTCGTCGTGAGAATGACCGTCTTTCCCCCGATCGCCGCCTTCGTGTATTCGAGAGGAGAATTGCCCAGATCGAATCCCTCGATCTGGATCCCCTTCCGCTCACCGGCGAGCACCTTCACCGACCGATCCGCCTGCCGGGCAAGCCGGCAGGCGGTCTCGATGTCCTCGGCGGGGATGATCCCCTGCGCCCCGTTCTCGAGGGCCGCCACGACGGTGCTGGATGTCCGCAACACGTCGATGATCACGGCGTGCACACCCGGGAGTCCGTCACGTTCGACCTGTTCGACCGATGGATAGAAGAGGATCTTCATGCCTGCAACGGTGGTACCCGCTCCTCACGCGGAGAATGTTTCCTCGACGAACGAGGTGTCGAACGTACCCGCCACAAAGGCGTCGTTCTGCATGATCGAGAGCAGGAACGGTATCGTCGTGGTGATGCCGTCGATGACGCACTCCTCGAGTGAACGCACCATCCTGCTTCGCGCCTCCTCCCGCGTGTCCCCCCAGGTAATGATCTTCGCAAGCAGCGAATCGTAGTAGGGAGGTACAATGTACCCGTCGTAGAGGTGTGAATCGACCCTGACCCCGGGTCCACCGGGCGGATGGTAGAACGTGACCGTTCCCGGCGTCGGCTTGAATTTGTTCTGCGGATCCTCCGCGTTGATCCGGCATTCGATCGCGTGACCGCGGAAGAGTACCTCGACTCCGAACAGGGGGCTGGCGCCGTCGGCCGCGAGCCGGATCTGCTCCTTGATGAGATCGAAGCCGGTGACCATCTCCGTGACGGGGTGCTCGACCTGGACACGGGTATTCATCTCGAGAAAGAAGATCTCCCCGGCGCGCGTCACGAGAAACTCCATCGTTCCGAGTGAACCGTAACAGATGTGCCGGGCCCCCCGTACGGCATATTCCAGCACGCGACTCCTCGTCCCCCCGTCTATACCCGGTGAGGGGGATTCCTCGATGATCTTTTGATGCCGGCGCTGAATACTGCACTCCCGCTCCCCCAGGTGAATGACGGTTCCCCTGCCGTCACCGAATATCTGCACCTCGATGTGGCGCGGTGATTCGAGATACTTCTCGATATAGAGCCCCCCGCTTCCAAATGAGATCTCCGCCTCCTTGCCCGCCGTGTGTATGATGGCGTTGAGTTGCGTATCGTCCCTGACGATCCTGATACCCCTGCCGCCCCCGCCGGCGGTCGCCTTGACCATGACGGGATATCCGATCTGCGTGGCGTACCGTTTCGCCTCCGCCTCATCACCCACCACGCCGGCGCTCCCCGGGATGATCGGGATACCGGCTTCCGACATCAGCCTTCGTGCGAGGGCCTTGTCACCCATTCTTTCCATTACCGCGGGATCGGGACCGATCCAGTCGATATCGCAGGATTTGCAAATCTCGGCGAAGTGGGCGCTCTCGGCGAGAAAGCCGTACCCGGGATGAATCGCATCGGCGTGGGTGATCTCGGCGGCCGCGATGATGCGGGGGATGTTGAGGTAACTCTCGATGGGCTGCGCGGGACCGATACAGACATCTTCATCGGCGAGCTTGACATGGAGGGAATCACGATCGGACTCGGAGTGAACGGCGACCGTCGCGATCCCCAGCTCGCGGCAGGCGCGCATGATTCTCAGGGCGATTTCACCGCGCGCGGCGATTATGATTTTGGAGTACATCGATTCTCAGATGTCCTCTGCTGCAGAGCTGCTCTCGACCTTTTCGAAATGCTCCCACGTTTTGTCACTCGTAGCCTGGATCCCCTTCAAACGCAGGTTGAACTCGTGAGGGTTCGAGCTGTTTTTCAGGGCTTCCTCCATGCTGATCCTGCCCTCCGAGATGAGTTTCATCAGTGACTGATCGAAACTCTGCATCCCGTGAGATGAAACTCCCTCCTTGATCGCCTGTTGAATGAGGGGCTGCTTTTCAGGATCAATAATATACTCCCTGATGGAGGAAGTGACAATCATTACTTCCACGGCGGCGACACGGCCCTTTCCCTCCTTTATCGGGATCAGGCGCTGGGCGATCACCGACTGGAGCGTGGACGAGAGCAGGTACCTGATTTCCTGGTGCTGGTGCGGCGGGAAAAAAGAAATGACGCGATTGATCGTTTGTGTTGCATCGGTGGTGTGAAGCGTCGTGAGAACGAGGTGGCCGGTATCGGCGGCCATCAGCGCGATCTCCATCGTCAGTGCATCGCGTATCTCACCGACGAGTATCACGTCCGGATCCTGGCGGAGAATGTGGCGGAGCGCCTCGTGGAACGAGGAGGTATCACTCCCGATTTCACGCTGGTTGATGATACTCTTCTCGTCATGATGGAGAAACTCTATCGGGTCCTCGATCGTGATCACGTTCTTGTTCGCCTGGTGGTTGATCTCCCTGACCATCGCAGCGAGTGTCGTCGACTTGCCGCTCCCGACGGTTCCGGTCACGAAGATGAGTCCACGCTGTTTGAGTGCGAGTTCCTTGATGATCGCGGGAAGACCGAGATCGTCGACACTCTTGATCTCGACGGGAACATGCCGGAACACCATCGCGATCGATCCCCGCTGTACATAAAAATTGGCCCTGAAACGCGCGAGGCCGGAAACGCCGAACGCGAAATCGACTTCCCGCGTACGGCGGAAACGCTCCTGCTGGGGCGGTGTGAGTATCTGGTCGGCGATTTCTTCCAATTCCTTGGGCTTCGGACGGTTGAAATCGAGATGCCTCAGTCTCCCATCGACACGTATGACGGGAGGTATACCGGCCTTGAGATGGAGATCGGAAGCTCCCTGGGCAATCATCCCTTCGAGTATCTTTTTTATATTCATTCGGGCACCTTTCGACTTTTTCCGCACACACACTGAGACTAGTAAAAGTGCCATATTCTACATAATAAAAGGCACTTACGCAATTTGCCTGAGAATCTATCTCGGCTGTCGTAATTGATTTTTGCAAGGATCAGGCCGATTCGACCAGAAAAAGTGGTTGTCCGTACTCGACGGGCTGGCTGTCCTGCACGAGGACCCGTTTGATGATACCGCTCCGGTCCGCTTCTATCTCGTTCATCAGCTTCATCGCCTCGATGATGCAGAGAATCTCTCCGACCTCCACGCGGTCCCCCACGTCCACGAACGGTTCCGAGCCGGGGGCCGACGCACGATAGAAGGTTCCGACCATCGGTGATACTATCTTATCGAGAGTGCCATCCTCGCCCGCGTGTGCTGCTTCCGCAGCATTGGGCTCCTGCAGGAGGGCGGAATGTTCCTCCTGAACCCGTGATACCCCGGAAGCGGCGGGCTCGGCGGCTGATGCCCCGCCTGCCGATCCCTCCGCCGGGACACCGCCCACGGGCGTCTCTTCCGCGGCCGCCCCTGCTAACGTGCGGCGTCGCGCGACACGCACCGTCGTCCACCAGTTGCGCAGTTCGATCTCATCGATATCCTCGGTCTTGAGAATCGCGACGAGCTCCCGGATCTTTTTGTACAGTACCTCGCTCATACTCGCTCGATATACCGCCCCGTCCGCGTATCCACCTTGAGCACGTCGCCGACTTCAATGAACAGGGGAACGGATACGACGGCTCCCGTTTCGAGTGTTGCGTTCTTTGTGCCCCCCTGCGCGGTGTCCCCCCTCACGCCCGGTTCGGTCTCCTTCACCGTCAGCTCGACAAAGAGCGGCGGCTCGACGGCGATCGGGTTGTCACCATCCATCATCATGACCGTTACGTTCGTTCCTTCCTTGAGGTACGGCAGCACATCCTCGAGAAGGGTTTTCGACAGCGGTATCTGTTCGTAGGTTTCCGTATTCATCATGTAATAGAGTTCGTCCGCTTTGTACAGGTACTGAAAACTCTGGCGCTCGATCCGTACATCCTCGACGCGCTCCCCGGCGCGAAACGTTTTATCAATAACGGAACCTTCCGGGATTCGCCTGAGCTTGGTTCTGACGAACGCTCCTCCCTTGCCGGGTTTTACATGTTGAAATTCGACTATCGAGTACAGGCCGCCCTCGAGCTTGATGATCAACCCGTTCCGAAAGTTACTCGTGTCCGCCCCAGTCTGTCCTTTCTACGCCGGCATACCTATTCCTTATCCTTGTCCTTGTCCTTATCCTTGTCCTTATCCGGCTCCATTTTATGAAGCCACTGCTGAAACTGCTCGATCTCGGGGGACAATTTCGCTTCCCCCTCACCGCCGTCCGCCTCCCCGCTCTTCCCCTCCACCGGCCGCTCCTCGGTTTGCGCCGCTTTATCTTCGGTACCCGCCTCCATGTCCACCCTGTCGAGCTCCTGCATCGCCTCGTTGAACTCGTCCACATTCATGCCGCCGGAGGCGGGTTTCCCCTCCACCCGTTCCCCCGTTCCGCGTTCGATTCCCCCCTTTCCGGCCGTGCTTGAAGCTACATCCTCACTCACATCGTCGAGCGATATGGTCAATACCTCGTCCGTGAAGGCGTCCTTACGCTCCCCCTCGGATGTGTCCCTCATCGTCTCAAGTTTCTCCACCATCTCCCGTGCCTGTACATTGCCGGGGTCATGCTGGATGACATCCTGGTAGATTTTCAATGCCTTGTTGTAATATCCCTGAGCGGCGTAAATCCCCGCCAGCGTCATCGTGGCGAGTTCCCCGCCGCCGTCGATTTTCCTGATCCTCTTTTCATCGGTGAGATCGATCTGCTGGACCTGGAATTCTTCCTCCAGCTCTCTCAGCGCCACCTCGACCTCCTCGTTGGTCGGATCGATCGCAAGGAGCCGCCGGTAGTTTTGTGCGGCGCCCTCGCGATCCCCCTCGGCCATGAGGATGTCTCCGAGGAACTTCAGGGCTACCATGTTCTCCGGATCAAGCTCGGCGACCCGGAGAAATTCGGAGCGTGCCCGCTCCGTCGCACCCTTGTCGTAGAAACATTTACCGAGTATTACATGCGCGCTCACATAGGAAGGGTATCGTTCGAGTCCCTTCTCGCAAAGTTCGATTGCCCTGTTTATTTCGCCGTCCTTGCGGTACGCATCGGCAAGAGGGGCGAAAAGACGGGAATCGGGAGCCTGCGTGTACCGTTCGAGAAGATGTTGTATATCTTCACGAATTTCCCCGGACATATGCTACCTGCCCACCTTTCGGACCGCGGTTCACGCTATCAGAGCGGGTTCGGTCTGTCAAGTCCAACATGAACAACAGCACGGATACAAGCGTACCACCTGCCGCCGAACCATGCGGGCGTAACGGGTCCGGTGCTTGCGCAACACCAATCCGTCCGCGCTTTCGGTGCGGGGAATCCGACTGCTGACGGTGTACGTCATTCTATGCGGAACGTTTCCGCTACCGCGTAGAGTTCACGGATAAAGACATGCTTGTCGAAACCGGGGGCATAGACGAGGCAATCGATGATCCAGAGCCGCGATTTGACCCTGTCGTGAACGAAGAAACAGATGAACGGGCCGCCGAAGAGATCCTCGCTGTTTTCCCAGTAACCCTCCATGATCACCGCATCGTATTCACCGAGCTCGCCGTCCCTGAAGAAGACGATCTCCCTGCGCATGACATCCTTGTCGTACATCTTCCACGCGAGGTCGGCCCGCGCATCGAAGAGCGCACTCGAATCGGCGACCGAGAGCCCGCGTGCCTTCCACGGGCGCCACGAGACCGTCAGGCCGCGGTGGGGTAATGTCCGCACGAGCTCGATGCCGGGAAGGTCGGGACGTTCCTGATTTACCTCGTACAGTTCGGGGATGCGCAGGGAAAAGCCGTACCTGGCCCGGAACTCCTCCGTCACTTCTATCCTTTCCCGCTTGAGGAGATATGCCCGTAACCGTTCCCGGTTCGCTTCCTCGATGATATCCCTGATTGCCTGACCGTTCCGTGCAATCACGTCTGCCAGGATATCATGCGATGATGCCGTCACGATCAGGGTGAGTTGCCCCTCGATCGGATAGTTGAGCTTTTTGAATATGTTGTTATTGCCCTGAAGCACCTTCCGCACGCTCGCCGTGCCGATGAAGCTCTCAATGATGCGTCCGATCTCTCCCTGGCGCGCAACGCCGAAGATGACGACGTTCTTCGCCGGCGGTTCACGCTGCAAATCGTACGCGGAGATCAGGCGCACCACGAACTGGAACTCGGTCTTCGTGTAATAATCGAGACTATGCTGCAGGACGCGGACCATCCCTTCCGTGGTTCCCTCGAGCTTTCCACTCTCGGTGACCAGGACCACATTACTGTACGAACCGGCGGGAGGGAACGATCCCTGACCGCCGCATGAACAGAAGACACATATGGCGCAGAGTGTGAACAGTGAAAACCGCTTCATGATCTCCTCCATATAGACAATAGTAGGGAACTGTTCACCGAGGCAAGAACATAATACGCCGGAGCCGGCCGCATCATGCGCGGGCCGGCTCCGTACGACGTGAACGCTGTGCGATCGGGGTAACGGTGTCTACCGCCTCATTCGTGCGCGGTACAGGTACTGCTTGAGGATCATATTCTCATGCTCGATTTTCTGGATATACCGCTTGAGATACTCGTTCTCCCTGAGCAACGAATCCTCACGGGACAGTGCGGCGTCCTGGAAGGCCTGCGGTCCGACGGAGCCGGATTCCCGCACGCCGCCGGGCGCGTCATTCGAGACCACCCGTATCATAGCCGGTCGCTCGGTCCCGGTAAGATCTTCGTGCTCGAACCGCGGCATCGACACGTCCCGCTGGTGCCGGACGGCCGTCGTTTTCCCCGCGATACGGAAACCGTCAGGGGCGGCGGCGTTGTTGTCGCCGAACAGGAACCACGCCCCGACGAGCGCCACGACGATCACGGCCGCCGCGCTCGCCACGAACCTCACTCCCCAGTGGGTATCGTGCAGGTAGGTGCCGGTGGCCCGACGCATCAAGTGGGATTTCTCCTGCAGTATGCGTCTCTTGAGATTCCACCCGAAGTTTTCCGATGGGGTTATATCGGGCAGACCCTTCAGCATACCGAGACTCGATTCCATCTCCTCCACGAACGATGTACATTCCGAACATCGATCGAGGTGCGCCTGCAGCTTCATCTTCTGCGCCTCGTCGATGAGTCCGTCGTAGTTGCCGAAGAAGAGCTCTCTCGCCTTAGAACATCTCATGATCCATTCCCCTTGAAGTCCTAGTCCTTGCCGAGAAGCGGCTCGACTGCCTTCTTGAAATACATTCTCCCACGATTTATTCGTGACCGGACCGTACCGAGCTTGAGACCCGTCGTCGCCGCGATCTCCTCGTAACTGAGATCATTGATCTCCCGCAGCACGAACGAGGGCCGGTACTTCGCCGGTATCTTCTCGATCGCTACCTGTATCAATTCGTTGAGGTTCTTTTGTTCCATATTGTGATCCGGCCTCTGCGATTCGTCCCTCAGGTCCATCCACTTTCCATCATCGCCGTTCATATTGACCGACCAGAGGCTCACCGTGGCCGGACGCCTCTTTATGTTTCTGATCCTGTTCCTGACGAGGTTCGTCGCGATCGTGTACAACCATGTGGAGAACCGGGCAACGGTACGGTACTTTTCCGCATTGATGTACGCCTTCACGAATGTCTCCTGAGCGTACTCCTCGGCCAGCGATTCATCACCGAGAAGGCGGAAGAGGTAGTTGTACAGCTTGTTCTTGAAACGGTTCACCAGTATATCGAAGGCCTGTGATTCACCGTCCTGAACCCGGAGTATCAATTCCTCGTCCGTCAGCTCAAGATACTTCTTGTCGGCACCGACGATGCCGGCCGATTGCTTCAAACCTTCATCTCCTTTTTTATCATCATCCATCGATATAGTACCCCTCGTGCGAGATAAAGTTCCGATTGATCGCGCCGATTGGTCCGGCGCAGCGATCATTGAAGCAGAGAATCGAAGAGCCCGAACACCTCGTCCCCCACATACTCCCGCTTCACGTCGCGAACGGTCAACACCAATCGCTCCGACCCGTACTCCCGGGATATGGTGATACCGCTCGGGTACCGTCCCACCGTGCCGCCGCCATCATACCTGTAATTAACTACATAACAAAGACTTTCATTTTTCCGGCACTGCCGGAAATACGTTGGTTCGCCACCATCTCGACCTTCGATGGTAATGCGCCGGTCCCGCCATATTCCGGAAAAACGCCACGTACCGCTCCCGCTGGAGCGCGATATGCCGGATGAGTCGACCTCGGCGCAGTCGGGACACGCCAGGAGCAGTACATGCGCGATATCATCCGGAAAGAGATTGAATCCAAGGTGGTCACGCAGTATGGCAAGCGTGGTATCGTTCTCGAAAAAGGCGCCCCGCTCGCGGTCGAGGATTCCGAGCTTGCCACCGCGCAGAAAGATCGTCGCATCCTCCCGGTACGAGCCGAAGAGGCTCGAATGGTGGAAATCGATCCGGACATCACCCGCCGGTGTTGCCCGAATCGTGCAGAGGCCCCGTACCCGGTACCGCGGTAGATCGATGCGCACACTGCCGCGAATGTGCAGGTACCAATCGGTTCGTTCACTGAGAAGCAGCTTCGGCAGATCTCTCTCGCAGGGAAATTCCATGAAGCGGTGCGCTACGCGCTTTTCGCACGATTGCACAATCAACAATATTACAATTGAATATATGATTTTTTTCAAGTTATTTCTCCGACGGATTGGCCCCGGGTTCGATCTCGTGCAGCTTGTCCTTGACGGCATCCCGCGCGGGATCGGCACCGAGGGATTTCCGGTACGCCTCGACCGCCTCTGTGACTCTGCCGAGTTTTCGATACGTATCGCCGAGATGCTCCCAGATCACGGCATCGTTTCCCACCAGCCCGGTTGCGCGCTGGAGAATACCGAGCGCTGTCCCGTAATCGGCTTGCTTGAATTTGATCCACCCGAGACTGTCGAGAAAATAGCCGTTTTCGGGTTCCCTCTGAAGCGCCTCGCGCAGAAGGCCCTCCGCCCTGACGAGATCCGCGCCCTTCTCGGCAAGGAGATACCCGTAGAAATTCATCAGGCTGACATCTTCCGGGTACCGCTCGTGCTGGGGAATGATACGCTCGAGGGCCTCATCGAATTGCCCCCGGTCCTCGAACAGACTTGCCAGTTCCACCGCCGTCCTTCGCTCCCCGGGATCGAGCCGTTCGGCCCTGAGGAGAAATACTTCGGCCTTATCGAGATTACCGCGCCGCCGGTGCAGAAGCCCCAGAAAATAATTCTCCTCCGCCGATTCGATGTCCAGGGTCGCCTCCGCCCTCTCGAGATAGTGCAGCACCTCCTCTTCCGGCATGTGAACCTCCTCTTGCGGACCGGAAGGATTGCCGACGAGGCCGTCGGCTATCAGGAGAAGCCCTATATAATGGGTAAAACTGTCGGGCTCGGCCGCCACCAGTTTCGTGAGGTAGGTGTAGGCGGTATGGAGGTTGCCGCTCTCCATCTCGATGTCGGATAGAATCCTGAGCAGGAACGGATTCTCCCCGTGCTTCTCGGTGACCCGTTCGAAGACTCGTTTCGCATCCTCCACTCTGCCCGACCGGTAGTACAGGTTGCCGAGCGTGAGCTCCCCCCCCTGCTCGAGCCCACCCTCCTCGTAGAGCGGCTCGAGAAATTCGATGCCGGCGGTATAATCCTCGTTCTCGACCAGAAAGTCCATGAACTCCCTGAAAGCGGTCTGGTTGGCCGGCTCGAGCTGCAGCGCGCTCACATACGCGCGTTTCGCCTCTTCGGTGCGGCCGGCGTGGCGCAGCAGCGAGGCGAGGGCCAGGTGGGCGCTCGCGAGGCCGGGACTGATCTCAATTGCGTTCTCGAATGCCTGAATCGCCTTGTCTATCTCTCCCGAGTCCATGTAGATGAATCCCAACCGGTAGTGCACGAAGAGATCGCCGGAGAATATCGCGTTGGCCTCCTCGAGGGCCTTTTTGGCATCGTCGACCCGCTCGAGCTCGAGATAGACCCTCGCGAGCAGCTTAAGAACTTCGAATTGCTCCACATCGTCACGCTCGCGGAGTTTCAGGAGTCGCTCGAGCGCAGCAGCGTTGTTTCCCTGCTTGTAATCGATCTCGGTGAGAATCATCTGAGCGTCCGTCTCGAAACGACCAAGCTCGATCAGCCGGTCCGCGTAGAGCCGTGCCTTTTCGTGGTCCCCCATCTTGAGCGTCACATACGCGAGACGCAGCGTTATTCTCTCGTTGTTCGGCGCTTGACGGTCCGCGTAAGAATAGAAGCTGTACGCGTGGACCAGATCGTAACGGGCCTCGAGAAACAATCCCTTCAAATAGGAATCGATCGCCTGCGGATCGATCTCCCCGGCTCCGGGTGTACCGGCAAACACGGCGACGATCAGCACGACGAGTGCTATGCATAAATTATATCTCACATTCGCATCCTTTCTCCCACAGTGTATTATATCGCATGGCATCGACTTCGGCAAACGGTATACCATATATTTTTCGTTTGCTCCACCTTCCGGCGGGGAGAGCCCCGCTGCATGACGGAACCGGACGCGAAGCCGCCACCGGGATGTGACAGAGCCGTTCATTGACAATTCCGGGGCTGTCGCCTATAATGGGGTGAGGTGATTGGAAGATGATTTATCCCACACGTATGCTTCGCATGGCGCTGCTCGCCTGCATGGCGGTACTGCTCGCAGGATGCTACACGATGCTCAGGCACCCATCAACCGATGATGGATACGAGTACACCGATTTCAGAAGCTGCACCCAGTGCCACGAGCGGTATTACCATTTCGATCCCCATGAACCACTTTACTCGGATGCCTGGTGGGACTACTACGCGCTGCCGTGGTGGTACGATGCAGTCATCGTGAGCGACGACGAGGGCGGGGTGCCGATTCGACAGGCGATCCAGGACATGAATCTCAAGCTCCGCGACGACGCGAACGTCACGAGTCCAATGGGAGTCAAGCGCAAAGACCCGAGTGACGGCATCAAGGAAAAAAAGGAGTCGGGCGAGACGCGCGGGAGTACCGATGAGAACCAGACGAAAATACGTGAAAAAACGGCAACAAAAACGAAGCGCACGAGTAAAAGAGAGAAGGATGACGGGGCGCCCGATCTGAAGAGAAAATCCGACAGCGGTGATACGGGGCTCGAGGACGAGGCCGGTACCGGTGATGAAACGCGCCGGGACAAGAAAAGGAAGCTGCAATGATTACAAAGAAACTCTGTACTGTGTGTTCGGTTGTGCTGAGCGTGATCTTGATCTTCGCCGGGACGGCGTACGGACAGATCCAGTACGCCCTCACCCTCGAGAGGCTGGGTATCCTCTACTCCCCCGGCACCGGGGGCCGCCCCTATTCGATGGGGGGCGCGTACACCGCCGTCTGCGACGACGCATTCGCGCTGCTGTACAACCCGGCCGGACTCGCGCAGGTCAAACGCAAGGAACTGTCATTCGGTTTCCACCATACGAGAAACGATGCATCCAGCGAATATCTCGGCTTCCCCACCAGCATGACGAGCTCGACCACATCACTCGGTCACGTCGCGATCGTCTACCCCTACCCGACGTACCGCGGGAGCCTCGTCCTCGGTTTCGGCGTATTCAGAACGGGGGGCTCCGACATCGAGCTGATGACGAAGGATGTCATCGACACCAACAACAGGACCGAGAATATATATACGCAATCAGGTTCCGTGTACCAGTACCATGTCGGCATCGGCGCAGACGTGTCCCCCATGGTCTCGCTCGGAGTCGGGCTGGTGATCTGGGACCAGTCGCTGGACTTCGTCGATAACGTCGTTTCCGAGGGGAATGACTCGATCGCCTACTGGGCCGATGACGTGAAGCTGGACCTCGATGGAATCAGCGTCAATTTCGGCATGCTCGTCCGTATCAACGAGCACGTCCGCGCCGGCCTGGCCGTCTCGACGCCCACGTGGCTCTCCTACGGCGGTGACGCCATCACGAGCTACGAGGGCGATTATAAAACGGGGACGTACGAGGGATGGACGACCGATCCCGAATACAGCCTGATCGACGAGGAGTACACGCTCCCCATGACCTTCCGCGGCGGTATCGCCGTCGCCGTCGAGCCCGTTCTCATCTCGGCGGATGCCGCCTTCATACCCTTCTCGCAGACAAAGCGCGAGGGTCTCAGGATCATCGATGAATTCGATTCGAGCGGCGGGCACGCACTCGACGATGTATGGAACTTCAGCATCGGCGCGGAGGTCGCGCTCCCCTGGTACCCGATCCGGCTCCGCGGCGGCTACGCCTATACGCCGCTGATCCTCTCCACGGCCGAGGAGCTCACCCGCATCGTCGATGACTTCCCCGAGACGACGATCGCCGATTTCGAGGTGGAACGCGAACGCCACCGGTTCACCTTCGGTGCGGGAGCGCTCATCGACCGGGTCCTCACCCTGGACATAGGCGTCGCCATCGGCGGGTACGAACGCGATACGGGTGAACTGCTGCAGAAACGCGAGATTCTCGAGGTGGTCGCCTCGGGCGCGTATCGATTCTGAGCCGTTTCCGGCCACAGCCGGCGCCGACCATTCACGGATGATTATTCAGGACGGGGAATTGATTAATCGGTTTTCCTGCTGATACCCTTGAGGAGGGAAAGATACGCCGTATCGAGTTTCGAGAGCATCTCCTCGGAGAGACCGCCGCCGGTTTCCATGACCCGGTGATAGTATTCCTCGAGATACCGGCAGAGATATACATTCTGCTGTTCGATCTGATCGAATACGAGTTTCTCGACCTCTTTGCGATGCGTACGAAACGTTTCATCCTCCGCCGTACCGCCGGTATTGTGGAAATAATCATTGAGCAGCCGCAACCAGTACGTGTCATGTCTCCCGCCGTTATCGAATACGCATCCCGGTTGATCGATCAGAAAGCAGTACCCGTGCACGAAATACGAGCATCGTACCAGACCCTGGAGGAACAGGCGGCGGTGGCAGTCGATGTTTATCCCGGCAAGACCGCACGGGAGCCGGCATTCCTCGCAGAACACACCGGGATCTCCACCGAAGATGAACGGCGGATTCTTCTTGTTCGTTTCAGTCACGGCGCCCCCCGTGGTTCTTCCTCCAACCGGTCGAGAGCCTCCTTGGCGGCCATCTGCTCCGCATCCCTCTTGCTCCGCCCCCTCCCCTTGCCGAGGATCCTTCCATCGACCCTGACCTTCACCAGAAATATCTTGTTATGCTCCGGGCCCTTGGTCGACTCGACCTGGTAGGTGGGATAGCTCCGGAACTTGGATTGCGTGAATTCCTGCAGGATGCTCTTGTAGTTGATATGATCCCGGTGCTCGAGAAACTCGTCGATGTCCGTCAGTATGACCTTCTCGACGAATCGACGCGCCTCGGTGAGCCCACCGTCAAGGTAGATCGCACCGATCAGCGCCTCGAGCGTCGCCGTCTGAACCGAGTCCTGTTCGGCGACGCCGCTGCGAGACGCATTCTCGCTCACGATGATATGTTCCTTGAGCCCGATCTCCTCGGCCTTTTTCACCAGAACGCCCTGGCTCACGAGCAGTGATTTTTTCTTGGTGAGCTGTCCCTCGTCCTCCCCCGGATACTGCCTGATCAGGTAATCGCTCGTCAACAGGGATAGCACCGAATCACCGAGGAATTCCAGGCGCTCGTAGGTAATCCTCTCCTGCCCCGGATCGAGATCTCCGAGGATCGAGCGGTGCGTGAGTGCTTCGACGAGCAGACCCTTCATCTTGAACCGGTATCCGATCCGATCCTCGACCTTCGCTATATGCTCCGGTATCTTTTCTCCGATAGTCCCGGAGCCAAAGAGCCTCCGCAGACTTTCGAGCAGTCGACGCATGGGCGAGATAACACCTCACCTACGATTCGTATTTCTTCAGAATGATACTGACGTTATGCCCACCGAATCCGAACGAGTTGCTGATGGCGCGAACGATCTCCCGCTTCTCGGCCGTGATTGGTACGTGGCTCAGCGCACAATCCGGA
Source organism: Patescibacteria group bacterium (assembly GCA_035529435.1). Classification (GTDB taxonomy): domain Bacteria; phylum Krumholzibacteriota; class Krumholzibacteriia; order Krumholzibacteriales; family Krumholzibacteriaceae; genus DATKWS01. The sequence continues at coordinate 11,147 of DATKWS010000117.1, read as the reverse complement.
TCGATGTTTTCCAGATTCGCCGTCGGCGGCACTATTTGATCACCGATGGACTTGACCGTCGTGATAAATTCCAGGCCGGCCGCCGCACCGAGCAGATGTCCGGTCGTTGATTTCGTCGAACTCACCTTCAGACCGTTCATGTCCCCGCCGAACACACTCTGGATCGCCTCCGCCTCGGCCTTGTCATTGTACCGTGTGGATGTGCCGTGCGCATTGATGTAATCGATATCGCCGGGATTGAGCCCCGCACGTTCCAGCGCCGTACGCATGGCGGCCGCAGCCCCGACTCCACCCGGAACGGGACTCGTCATGTGGTATGCATCGCCGGTCAGCCCGGCACTGACCATCTCCGCCAGAATGTTCGCCCCCCGCTTGATGGCGTGCCCCAGATCTTCCAGCACGACCAAGCCGCACCCTTCCGACATCACAAACCCGTCACGATCGATATCGAACGGCCTGCTTGCCCTCTGCGGCTCGTCGTTCCGCGTGGAGAGCGCCTTCATAGAACAGAATCCACCGAGGGCCATCGGAGAGATCGTCGCTTCCGTTCCCCCCGCGAGTATTGCATCTGCGTAGCCGTTTTTCACGTACAAGAACGCGTCGCTGATCGCATGACCGCCCGAGGCGCATGCCGATGTCGTACAGAAATTCGGCCCCTTGAGACCGTGACGGATCGAGACCAGTCCCGCGGCCATATCCGATATCATCATCGGTATGAAGAAGGGACTTATCTTGGACGGACCTTTCTCGATCAAGTTCACGTGCTGCTGTTCGAATGTCCGGATCCCGCCGATGCCGGACCCGATGATGGTTCCGAACCTGTCGTCATCGAAATGCTGCCTCTCAATTCCGGCCATTGCCTCGATGGAAGCCGCTATCGCGAGCTGCACGGATCGATCCATCCGGCGCGCTTCCTTCTTGTCCATGTAATCGTGTGGATCGAAGTTCTTGACCTCGCCACCGATCTGGCTGGAGAATTCGCTGACGTCGAACGCCGAGATCCTGTCTATACCCGAGCGCCCGGTAACGATACTCTCCCAGCTCTCCTGGACATTTTTGCCGCACGGGCTGATGAGCCCCATTCCGGTGACAACTACCCTTCTGCCGTTCGCAGACACCTTTTCCCCCGCTGTTTGATTGATGCCGGATTACGCCGATGCCTACGCGCCCCTACGCACTGATGTGGGCGGTTATGTAATCAATGGCTTCACCGACTTTTGTAATCTTTTCCGCCTCCTCGTCGGGAATCTCGATACCGAATTCCTCCTCGAGAGCCATGACGAGCTCGACCGTATCAAGCGAGTCGGCGCCGAGATCATCGATAAAAGAAGCCTCGCGCGTGATCTGGTCCCGGTTGACCGAAAGCTGCTCCTCGACAACCTTCTTTACCCCTTCTTCGATCCCTTCGTTTGCCATGGACTGATGCACCTCCTGTTTGAGTTGACACTTCCCTACATTACCATTCCACCGTCACAGTGCACGACCTGGCCCGTCACGTAACCGCCCAGCTCCGATAGGAGAAACAGCACGACGCGCGCCACGTCGGTACCGGTTCCGAAAGAACCGAGCGGGATCAAGCGACGCATCTCTTCCGTTCGTTCCGCGGGAAGAGAGGCCGTCATGTCGGTTTCGATATATCCCGGAGCGATCGCATTCACCGTCACGTTACGTCCGGCGATCTCCTTGGCCACCGCCTTTGTGAAACCGATCACACCCGCCTTGCTCGCGGCATAGTTGGCCTGCCCGGCGTTCCCCATCACACCGATCACGCTCGAGATATTCACGATGCGGCCGAACCGTTTCTTGACCATGTGCCGCAATACAACCTTCGTGAAGTTGAAGGTGCCGGTCAGATTGACGTCGAGCACACTCTTCCACTCGGCCTCGCTCATTCGGAGCAGGAGATTGTCGCGGGCGATCCCCGCGTTGTTGACGAGAAAATCGATTCCGTCCCGCCATTCCAGCACGTCTCCGACGCACCGTTTGACCTGATCCAGATCCGACACGTCGCAGCGCAGGGCGAGGCCGTCCCGCCCCTTCTCGCGGAGGAGGGATACCGTCTCGACGGCGGCTTCCTCGTTGACGTCCACGGCCGCCACGTCCGTGCCGTAATCGCCGAGCAGCATCGTGATATCGCGGCCGATGCCGCGCCCCGCCCCCGTGACCAGCGCCGTCTTGCCTTCCATTCCCAGCATCTAAATAGTTTCCTATAGCAAATTTTCACAAACAGGTAAAGGGAAGATCACGCCGGTTCGACCTCGACGGCGATGAGGTGCTCCAGTTGCTCCGCCGTGCCGCACGCCTCGACCGGCCTCGACCGATCGGTGCGCTTCATGAGTCCGGAGAGCACCGTGCCCGGTCCGACCTCCATGATTCTCCCCTTCCAGCCGCCCGTGAGCACCTGCATCGAATCCGACCAGAGAACGGGATTTGTCAACTGCCGTGACAGGGCATTGACGATCGCCTCCGTGTCCCGAATCACCTTCGCATCGACGTTGCACACCAACCCGACGGCCGGTTCCTTGAACGTGAATTGTCCCAGGAACTCGACGAGCTCCCGTTGTGCGGGCTCCACGAGTGGGGAGTGGAATGCCCCGCTCACGTTGAGCTGAATCGTCTTCTTGGCGCCCCGCGACCCGGCGAGTTCCATGGCCCGTCCCACCGCATCGATGTGCCCGGAGATCACAATTTGCATGGGAGAATTCACGTTGGCGACGACGACGATCGCATCGCCCGTTGTTGCTTCCCTGCAGACCGCCTCAACATCCTCCCGAGTCATGCCGATCACCGCGGCCATGGTCCCCGGCTGCCGGTGCCCCGCATCAAACATCAATTCCCCGCGCCGGCGCACGATGCGCAACGCATCCATGGGGGACAGCACGCCCGCGGCCACCAGCGCCGAGTACTCTCCGAGGCTGTGGCCGGCCGTGATCGCCGGCTCCGCACCGGCCTCGTCGCGCAGGATGCCGAGCACGGCGATGCTGTGAAGCAGTATCGCGGGTTGCGCATTTCTCGTCTGTGTGAGAACCTCCGGATCGCCCTGGAAGCAGAGCCGCGAGAGCGGGTAGTGCAGCATGTCATCCGCCTCGCGGTACACATCGGCGACGGCGGGGAATTTCTCGACCAGGTCCTTTCCCATCCCGACGTACTGTGATCCCTGACCGGGGAAGATCATCGCTGCTTTCATCATGCTGCCTCCGCTGTACCGCCTAGTTCCTGAATAGCACCGACCCCCACGTCAATCCGCCGCCGAAGGCAACCATGATGACGATATCGCCCTTCTTCAGCATTCCACGCTCCTTGATCTCGCCGAGGGCGATCGGAATGCTCGCCGATGACGTATTCCCGATTCTATCTATATTCACGACAACTTGTTCTTTTGATAACTTCAATCTTTTTCTCACACCCTCGATGATCCGGATGTTGGCCTGATGCGGTATGAGGTAGCGAACATCCTCCGTCGTGAGATCGGCGGCATCGAGTGCATGATGCGCCGCATCGACCATCGCCTTGACGGCGTACTTGAACAGACCGTCCCCCTTCATCTTCACGTACCGATCCCTGTTTTTCAGGCGCCGTTCCGTGATGGGCCAGCGGGAACCTCCTCCGGGCAGATAGAGAAGCTCGCCGTACGAACCGTCGCTCTGCATGTAGGTGCTGAGTATTCCCTCGCCCCGGGGGCACGGTTCGAGGATCGCCGCTCCGGCACCGTCACCGAACAGCACGCAGGTCGTCCGGTCCCTGAAATCGAGTATCCGAGAGAGCGTCTCGACGCCCACGACGAGTGCACACTCAACCTTGCCGGTCGCTATCATCGATTCGGCGACGGTGACACCGTATATGAAACCGGAACAAGCGGCCGTAACGTCGAAGGCCGATGCCGATGTCGCGCCAAGCTTGTCCTGTACGATACAGGCCGTCGAGGGCAACGGCATGTCCGGCGTCACGGTGCCCACGACGATGAGATCGATACTCTCCGCTTCGACGCGCGCATCCTTCATGGCGTTCTTCGCCGCCTCGATCGCCATATCGCTCGATGCCTGATCATCGGCGGCGATGTGCCGCTCACGGATCCCCGATCGCGTCACGATCCACTCGTCCGAGGTTTCGACCATCTTCTCGAAATCGAAGTTGGAAAGCACGAGCTCCGGGACATAGTAGCCGATTCCCGAAATACGCGCTCCCCTGTCCTGCTTTTTTGCAATCACGCCCGGGATTCCTCCGCCTTGGTCCGGATAATGCTGTTTATCCCGCCCGTCACGAACCGCTCCGCGGCAAGAATCGCATTCTTGATCGCGAGGCTCGAGCTGCCGCCGTGACAGATGATCGTCACACCGTTGATGCCGAGGAGCGGGGCTCCCCCGTACTCGGCGTAATCGAGCGTCCGCTTCAAACTCCGGAACACCGGTTTCATCATGGTGGCGCCGATCTTCGCCATCAGACTCTTAACAACCTCTTCCTTGATCAAGCTGTTTATATAATAAATGATACTCTCTGTAAATTTCAAAAGTATGTTCCCGACGAATCCGTCCGTCACGACGACATCGACCGACCCGACGAATATGTCCCGGCCCTCCACGTTTCCCACGAAATTGAGATCACTCTGGAGGAGCAGCTCGTGCGCCTGCCTGGTCAGCTCGTTCCCCTTCGAGCTCTCCTCCCCGATGCTGAGGAGTCCGATCCGCGGGGTGACGCGCCCCAGTATCGTCTCCGCGTACACGGAACCCATGAAGGCGAACTGGAGGAGGTTGTGCGGGTTGCAGTCCGAGTTGGCGCCGCCGTCGAGAAGAACGGTCCCGCCGTTGCGTGTCGGCATGAAGATGGCGATCGCCGGACGGTCGATTCCCGGCAGCCTCCCGAGCGAGAGTAGTGAGCTCGCGACCACGGCGCCCGTGTTGCCGGCGCTGACAACCGCCGATGCACCACCCTCCTTCTGGAGCTTCATGGCAACTGAGATCGAGGAGTTACGCTTGCGCCTGATCGCCGTAGCGGGACTCTCGGACATCCCAATCACTTCCGGAGCGTCCACGATGTCGAGAAATTCGGTACTCCAGTGTTGTTCCGCGATATACCGTTCTATCGCTTCACGCGCACCGACGAGGACGACCTCGACCCTCCCCTTCGTTTCGCGTACCGCTTCAACCGCACCATCGACGATCCTAACAGGGGCCTTGTCACCCCCCATTGCATCAAGAGCAATTCTCATCGGCACTCTCATACAGGACCGGGGGGGACCTCTCCGCCGCTCCCGGCCCCTCATTCGACTCCGCCACAACCGTACGCGGAACTACTTACCCTCTTTGACCTTGGGCTTTACGAACTCGCGCCCCGCATAGTAACCGCAATTCGGGCAAACGATGTGGGGCGGCTTCGACTGATGACAGTGCGTACACTTCGTCAGCGCTGGTGCGGACGTTTTCCAGTGTGTCCGGCGTTTCCTTTTCCGGGCCTTCGATGTTCTATGTTTCGGTACTGCCATATTCTATTCCTCCCATTCCGGGGAATATTCACCTTTTTTCACCGTTATTCAATAATTTTTTCAATTGAGCCCAGCGCGGATCATCCTCCCTCTGTATGCATGTGCAGGGACCGTGGTTCAGGTTCGATCCACACCGCGGACACAGCCCCTTGCAATCCTCCCTACAGAGACACCGTATCGGAAATTCCAGGATCACCACCTCCCGCACGCGTGGCAGGATGTCGTATCCACCCTCATCCGCCTCGGTGAGCGGCACGAGATCGTCCTCATCCACGTCATGCGGTACCTGCCCATGGTGAAACACGATGGTCAATTCCGTCTGAAGCGGCATATCGAACGCTTCGATACACGCGCTGCACTCGAGCCGCACCGTCCCCGATATGGCGGCGCGGAGCAGCAACCGGCTGCCCATCCGCGTTACCATGCCGTTGACCGTTGCATGGAAGCATCGCTCGTTTCCATCCTGGTCCGGTACACCGAAGATCCCGTGAAAGGTGAAGTTCCAACGGTCCTTCACGGAACCGAGATCTATCTCCATTCCTGAAACTTCTTTATCCATAAGGTAGTTATATTACTGTGGCTGGCTTTGGATCGCAAGCTCTTTTTGGCGCCGTCAGGAGAGGAGCCGTTTCACGATATCGGCGATCTCCGCCGGAACGGCGGCCACCTCGACACCGGCGGCCTCGAACGCGGCGACCTTCTCGGCGGCCGTCCCCGTTCCGCCCGTCACGATCGCACCGGCGTGCCCCATGCGTTTTCCCGGCGGGGCGGTCCTGCCGGCTATGAACGCGGCGGCCTTCTTGGGATATCCTGCCACGATGCGCGCCGCCGCCTCCTCCTCGTCGTTCCCCCCGATTTCACCGATCAGAACAACGACCTCCGTATCCTCGTCCACGGCAAAGAGATCCATGGCATCGAGCAGGTTGGTTCCGACGATCGGATCGCCGCCGATCCCCATGCACGTCGACTGCCCGATTCCGTTCTGTGACAGGTGGTAGACGACCTCGTACGTGAGGGTGCCGCTGCGTGATACGACACCCACGGCGCCCGGCGTATGGATCTCTCCGGGCATGATGCCGACCTTGGCCTTTCCCGGTGTAATGACGCCGGGGCTGTTCGGCCCGATCAGGCGGGTGCCTCGTTCGCGTATGTACGGGAGGACCTTGACCATATCCCGGACCGGAATCCCTTCCGATATGCACACGACGAGCCGCACTCCCGCATCGGCCGCCTCGCAGATCGCATCGGCGGCGAATGCGGCGGGTACGTAGATGACGCTCGTGTTGGCTCCGGTCTCGGCGACCGCCTCCTCCATGAAATCGAAGATGGGTATGCCGTCCTCGTTTCTTTGCCCCCCCTTGCCCGGTGTGACGCCGCCCACGACCTTTGTTCCATACGCGAGCATCTGGCTGGCGTGGAACGCGCCGTCCCTACCCGTGATTCCCTGAACGATCAACCGTGTCGTGTCATCGACCAGAATACTCAATGCACCCTCCCTTGCGGTTGCGGATCCTCAACATGTTTCGTCTGCATTGACGGCGAAGCGTCGTCGTTCACCGGCGGTACACCACGCACCGCCCGCTCATTGCCGGGCCGCAACGATCGCCTTTCGCACCCCTTCTTCCATCGTGGCGGCCGGTATGAGGTCCGTTCCGGCGAGCATCTCCCGCGCGGGTTCCTCGTTGGTGCCGGTGAGCCGAACGACGAGTGGTACTTCGATTCCAAGCTCTTTCTTTGCCTCGATGATCCCCGAGGCCACATCGTCACACCGCGTGATACCGCCGAATATATTGATGAGAATCGATTTCACGTTCTCATCGCGGAGTATGATCCGCATGGCCGAAAGCACCTTCTGCGGGCTCGAGCTCCCGCCGATATCGAGGAAATTGGCCGGCTCCGCGCCGTAATACTTGATCATGTCCATCGTCGCCATCGCGAGACCGGCGCCGTTCACGATACAACCGATCGTACCGTCCAGCTTCACGAAGGAGAGATCGTTCTCGCGCGCCTCGACCTCACCGGGGTCCTCGGCAGCGACATCCCTGAATCCGGCCATCTCCTTCTGGCGGTGGAGACCGTTGTCATCGATGTTGATCTTCGCGTCGATCGCCCAGACGGCGCCATCGGGGCTTTGGACGAGGGGATTGATCTCGGCCAGCGAGGCATCGACTCCCATGAACGCTTCGTACAGTGCGAAGAGGACCGGGGCGATCTGCTTGGCGACGGCTCTGTCACCCGAGAGGAATGCTGTCATGCGCCGTAACTGGAACGGAAGGATGCCGCACACCGGATCGATCACGACCTTCAGTATCTTCTCCGGCGCCGTCCGCGCCACCTCCTCGATTTCGATGCCCCCCGCGGGGGAAACCATCATGAGCGGTTTTCGGGTCTTGCGGTCGAACAGTATCCCGGCATAGAATTCGCGTTCGATATCGACCGCCCGCGCCACCAGTACCTTCTCGACGGTGAGTCCCTTGATATTCATGCCGAGAATGTCCTTCGCCTTCGCAACCGCCTCCCCGGGATTCGCGGCGAGCTTGACGCCGCCCGCCTTGCCGCGTCCCCCGACGAGAACCTGCGCCTTGACGACGACCGGGCAACCGAGTTCCTCGGCCACCGCGCGTGCCGCCTCAGGCTCGGTGATCAAGCGGGACGGGGGTACCGGCATTCCGAACCGTTCGAAGACTCCCCGCGCCTGGTACTCGTGAATCTTCACATAAAACCTCCATTATTCATTTCAAATCAATCTGTTGCATTAATCGTTTAATAAAACAGTTCACGCCAGTAGCACCCCTTTCAGGGCGTCGGAGAGATCGGGACGGCCGATCTCCGCCAGGTCGTACATGACGCGGACCACCGGCTGCCGTATCTTCACGATCCTCGTGAGATCGATCGGCGTGCCGATCACGACGAGGTCGCAGTCGACCTCGGCGATCGTCGCTTCGAGATCCGCCACCTGTTCTTTCCCGTACCCCATGGCGGGGAGCAGGTGACCAATCTCCGGGTATCTCTCGAAAGTGCGTTGCATCTTCCCCGTCGCGAACGGCCGGGGATCGATGATCTCGGCGGCCTGGAATTTCCGGGCGGCCATCACCGCCGCCCCGTATTTCATCCCCCCGTGCGTCAGGGTCGGTCCATCCTCGACGCAGAGTACCCGCTTTCCCCGTATCATTTCACCGTTCTCCACGCTCAGCGGCGAGGCGGCGTCGATCACGAGGGCGTTCGGATTCAAAGCGCCGATGTTCCGCCGCACCTCTTGTATCCCCGCCAGATCGGCCGTGTCGATCTTGTTGATCACAACGACATCGGCCATGAGAATATTGGTCATGCCGGGGTAGTAGAGAAGCTCGTGTCCGGGCCGGTGTGGATCAACGACGACGATGTGCAGATCGCTCCGGTAGAATGACGTGTCGTTGTTGCCGCCGTCCCAGAGGATGACATCGGCCTCCTTTTCGGCCTCCCGCAGTATCGCCTCGTAATCGACCCCCGCATACACGATCACGTCGCGAACGATATGGGGCTCGTATTCCTCTATCTCCTCGATCGTGCACTCGTGCTTTTTCAGGTCCTCCAGGGTGGCGAAACGCTGAACCCGCTGCTTCACCAGATCGCCGTACGGCATCGGATGCCTGATCGCGACGACCTTCTTGCCCGCATCGATGAGAAGCTGCGCGACGCGACGGGTCGTCTGGCTTTTCCCGCACCCCGTCCGCACCGCGCAGATCGAAACGACCGGCTTCGTGCTCTCGACCATGGTCGGTCCGACGCCGGCGACGGTGAAATGTGCGCCGATCGCGTTGACACGCTGCGCCTTCTCCATCACGAACTGGTTGGCGACGTCACTGTATGCGAAGAGAACCTCATCCACCTTCTCCCTGCGGATCAGCTCCTCCAGCTCCTCCTCGGGTAGAATCGGTATGCCGTCTGGATAGAGATCGCCGGCGAGTTCCGGTGGATACCTCCGTCCCTCGATATCCGGTATCTGCGTTGCCGTGAAGGCCACCACGCGCACGGCATCGTTACCGCGGTACAACATGTTGAAGTTGTGGAAATCCCTTCCCGCGGCTCCCATGATCACGATTCGTCTCTGTTCTGTGCCCATAACCGTTTTCATTCACCTCCAGATGATGATGCCCGAACAACAGCCGGTGCGATTGTACGCACAGCCGCCGCCCTCAGACAAGCGCTGCGTGCCTACCCCCGTATCTTCTCGATGAATCCTCTCGTCGAGTACCCCCCGACCATCGCCACACGTACCACCGTCCCCCCCCGTTCCTCGACGAAGTCGGCGCCGACAATGCCCTCGCGCTCGTACTCGCCGCCCTTTACGAGCACATCGGGCTCGAGCGCCCGTATCGTCTCGAGCGGCGTATCCTCCCCGAATACCGTCACGTAATCGACGGGGCGCAGCTGGAGCAGTAAAAACGCCCTGTCATCCTCGTTCACCAGCGGGCGGGAGGGGCCCTTGAGCCTGTGCATCGATTGATCGCTGTTGATCCCGACGACGAGGACGTCACCGAGCCGTTTCGCCTCGAGGAGAAGCGCCACATGCCCACGGTGCAATATATCGAAGCACCCGTTGGTGAAAACGATCCTTTTGTTCCGGTGCGTGCGCCGGAACGATTCGAGCTTCGGTGGTGCCAGAATCCTGCTCTCCATGCTTTCCGCTCTATGGGTGAAATGCGGCGACGAGTTCGTCCGCCCGAACGGCGGCGGTCCCGAGCTCGCGGATCACGATACCGGCCGCCGCGTTTGCCAGCTCTATGGCGTCCTTGACCGAGGCCCCCGCGGCCACGGCGGCCGCGAGCACGCTGATCACCGTATCCCCCGCCCCCGTTACATCATACACCTCCCTGGCCCGTGCGGGAACGTGGTGCGACCGGCGGCCCTCCTCGAAGAGGGTCATTCCCTCCTCCCCCCTCGTGATCAGGACGTACCGCGCTTCGAGATCCCGCAGGAGCGACCGTCCGATCCGTTCCAGATCCTCGCCGCTCCTGATCCTCTCGTTGTAGAATCCACCCGCTTCCTTCTTATTCGGCGTGATGGCGTATGCCTTTCGATAGAGGGAAAAATGCCCCTCCTTCGGATCGACCAGAATGGGAATGCCCGCATCGAGACAGCGCTCGCGCAGTAGATCCATCACGGGAGCGGATACGACGCCCTTGCCGTAATCGGATACGACGACCGCGTTCACACCGGAGACGGCCCGCTCCACGGCGTCGATCAGCCGCCCCATGGCCCGTCCGCCGATCTCGCCATTCGTCTCGAAATCGGCGCGAACGACCTGCTGGTTGTGCGCGACGATCCTGATCTTCTCGGTGGTGACCCGGTCTCCGTCGGTCACGAGAAAATCGGTTGGAATACCGTTCCCTTCTATTAATTTCTTGATTTCCCTGGCCTGCTGGTCCCTGCCGATGACGCCGACAAGCCTCGCCCGCGATCCCAGCGCGATCAGGTTCCAGGCGACATTGGCCGCCCCGCCGGGCCGTACATCGGTACGCTCGACCGCAACCACCGGCACGGGGGCTTCGGGACTGATTCTGTCCACCTGTCCCCAGATGTACCGGTCGAGCATGATATCGCCGATAACAGCGACAGAGGAATGCTGCATCGCCGTGCAGATCCGCTTCGCCTTGCGTCGTTTCACCGGTCGACTCCCGTCAGTGCA
>DATKWS010000116.1:0-12038 GCA_035529435.1 Patescibacteria group bacterium | reverse complement strand
TAACGTCTTCGAGGTAACCGAGGAGTTTTATCTGCACAACGGCATGTACGGCAACCGCGAGGACGTGGTCTTTCTCGTCAACGGCATCCCCGTGCTGGTGATCGAGTGCAAGAACGCGGACAGGGAGGAGGCCATCGCCATCGGCGTGGACCAGATCCGCCGATACCACGAAGAGACGCCAGAGCTGTTCGTTCCGGAGATGCTCTTCACGGCCACCGAGGCCATCGGCTTCTCCTACGGCGTGACCTGGAACACGGTGCGCCGGAATATATTCAACTGGAAGGTCAAGCAGGCAGGCCGGCTCGAGGCCAAGGTAAAGAGCTTCTTCGACCGGCGGCACGTTCTCGAAGTGCTCAAACATTTCATCATCTTCGCGGAAAAGGACGAGGAGCTGAACAAGTACATCCTGGCCCAGCACCAGACCGGGGCCGTGCGGCGGGTGCTCGATCGCTGCCTGGACGCCGGGAGAAGCCGCGGCCTGGTGTGGCACACGCAGGGCAGCGGCAAGACCTTCACCATGATCAAGGTCGCCGAGATGCTGTTCAAGGCGCCGGAAAGCGAAAAGCCGACCATCCTGCTGATGCTCGACCGCAATGAGCTCGAAGACCAGATGCTCAAGAACCTGGCGGCCCTGGGACTGCACAATGTGGCGCACGCCGGCCGCATCAGGAAACTGGTGAAGCTGCTCGGGGACGATTACCGCGGGATTATCGTTACCATGATCCACAAGTTTCGCGACATGCCGGAGAAGGTCAACGGGCGATCGAACATCTTCGTGCTCATCGACGAGGCGCACCGCACGACCGGCGGGGACCTGGGTAACTTCCTGATGGCCGGGCTGCCCAACGCCACCTACGTGGGATTCACCGGCACACCCATCGACAAGACGGTTTACGGCAGGGGGACATTCAAGACCTTCGGCTGCGAGGACGACAGGGGGTATCTGCACAAGTACTCGATCGCCGAGAGTATCGCCGACGGCACAACGCTGCCACTGTTCTACAACCTGGCGCCCAACGAGATGCTGGCGAACACGGAACTCATGGAGAAGGAGTTCTGGTCGCTGGCGGAGACCGAGGGCGTCGCGGACATCGCCGAGCTGAACAAGATCCTCGATCGTGCGGTCAATCTAAAGAACTTCCTCAAGGGGGACGAGCGTGTCGATGAGATCGCGAAATACGTGGCCGGACACTTCAGGGAGAACGTCGAGCCCCTGGGGTACAAGGCGTTCCTGGTGGCCGTGGACCGGCCCGCCTGTGCCAAGTACAAGACAGCGCTGGACAGATACCTCCCGCCGCAATACTCGGAGGTGGTCTACACCGGCAATTACAATGATCCGGCGGAGCTGAAGAAGTATCACATAGACAAAAAAAAGGAGAAGCAGATCCGAAAGGATTTCGCCCGGTTCGGCGCCGAGCCCAGGATCCTGATCGTGACCGAGAAACTGCTGACAGGGTTCGACGCGCCGATCCTCTACGCAATGTACCTGGACAAGCCGATGCGCGACCACACGCTGCTTCAAGCGATCGCCCGGGTGAACCGGCCGTACGAAAACGAGTCCGAGGAGATGGTCAAACCACACGGCTTCGTGCTCGATTTCGTGGGCATCTTCGACAAGCTGGAGAAGGCATTGGCATTCGACAGCGATGAGGTCAATGCCATCGTCAAGGACCTCGATCTGCTCAAGGTGCTTTTCAAGAACAAGATGGAGCAGAAGGCGCCGGAGTATCTCGCGCTCGTCAAACGGAACTTCGACGACCGGGATATCGACGGTCTGATCGAGCACTTCCGGGACAAGGATCGGCGCAAGGAGTTCTTCAAGGAGTACAAAGAGATCGAGATGCTGTACGAGATCATTTCGCCGGATGTCTTCATGCGGCCGTTCATCGATGATTATACAACGCTTTCGGCCATCTACAACGTGGTACGCAAGGCATACACGAAGACGGTGTACGTGGACCGCGCGTTCCAGAAGAAGACCGGAGAGCTGGTGCAGAAGCACGTCGGAACGAGCTACATACAGCCGGTTACCAAGTTCCTGGAGATAAACGAAGGAACGGTGGAGTATATCACCGGAATGAAAGGCGGCCAGGGTACGAAGGTTATCAACCTGATCAAAAGCATCGAAAAGACGGCGGATGAGAATAGCGACGATCCCTTTCTGATCGCCATGACCGAGCGGGCCAAGACCGTGCAGCAAAGCTACGAGGACCGGCAGACCAGCACGCAGGAGGCCCTGAATGAACTGCTCGCTGAAATCGAAAAGAACGAAAAACGGAAGAAAGAGCAGGCGGAGAAGGGCTTTGACGGCCTGACCTTCTTTGTCTACCGAACCCTGCTCGACGAGGGCGTGGCGGGCGCGGAGGAAGTTTCGGGACGGATCAAAGCGGCTTTTAACGTGCATCCCAACTGGCGGGCGAGCGAGGCGGAGCTACGCGAGTTGCGCAAGGAGGTCACGTTCGCGATCTATGCCGAGATGGATGACCTCGACCGGGTTGCACGGATCGTGGACAATCTTTTCTCGCTCCTCGCAAAGGCATGCAGGATTACATGAACATGAACGGCGGAAAAGAGAGATTCAAAGAGCGCGTCCGGGGTTGGGCGATCCGCCTGAAAGCGCCGGTGGTCTCCATTACGGTGCGGCCGATGAAAACCAAATGGGCATCGTACTCGACGACCGGTCGGTTGACCTTCGATGCGCTGCTGCCGGAACTGCCGGAGGAGCTTCAGGATTATGTGATCGTGCATGAGCTTCTCCATTCCCGTGTGCCGAATCACGGCAAGCTCTGGAAAAGCCTCATGCGGGCGCACCTGGGAAACTACGAGGGACTGGAAGCGGAATTGAAGGAAATAGTGCATAGCCGGAGCATTGTTCGGACGGGCTGAAACCGGATGCACATGCCCGGCGTCGGATAGATCATTTGCATTACTCACAAAAATGCCCAAATGAGAGCGGCGGTGACCGTCCTCCTTGGGCAGCCACCGCCTTGAACCTAATACGTTTTCTCCGCGGGCACCCTTTCCGGTTCTGTACCATCGGCGTGGTTCCCGCACCTACCGGCCGACGAGTGCTTTCAACTCCGACTCTGAGAATTCGCTTGTTCCCTCATCGCAGATGTGGATCGCCCTTCCGTTCATGAGGAAGATCACCTCGTCGCCGAGGGCGAGGTAGCGCCCGGTCTCGGGCGCGGCATCGAGGAGCGCGAAGTACGCATCCGAGAACCGTTTTACCTTGACCGCCTCGGGCTCGCCCTCGTACTCGCTGTCGACCCAGAGGTTGTCCCTGTTGAAAAATGTCCGCGCGCCGGCATGGACGACCGTGGTGACCTGCCGCTTCTTGCCCTCGCTGTCTATAAAGCTGCTCGGCACGGCCGATCCCCCGCGTATCGCCTGTGATGCCTTTGCGCGGTTCACCGCGGCACCGCCCACCTCCTCCTTCATCGCGTCGTACATCCGCTTCTCCGCTTCGACCGCCAGGGCGGGGGCGGCAACCCGGTAATCGGCATCCACGAGGAACGAGGTGTACTCGGTGATGATCCCGTACTTCTTCGAAAGGCCCACCACCTCGTTCACGAGCTCACGGTCCTCGCCGTGGAGCCGCAACTGATCGACGAGATACCCGATCCTCCTCGTGGCCCAGAGCCGGGGAATGTAACTGTTCGCCCTATCCGGCGAGACATGCACCGTGTAGCCGTGCGTGCGGATCGAACCCGCGCTTGATCCGCTCAAGGTCACCCGGGCGCGCCCGCTCCCATCGTACCTGCCGAAAACGAGGAGCTGCGAACCCTTGAAGATGTCGGGCAGCTCGCGCGGGTAGACCTCGCGAACATCGATCCCCCTGAAGGTGAGCTCGATATCGGTGAGGACGGGGTACGATATCTTTTTATAGAAATGTGAGACAGCCACCTCGATATCCTCGCCCGGGCGGACGTAGTCCGAAGCGGCCCGGTTGTCCTGGGCCAGCCTGTCCAGGAGGCGCGTGTTGACATCGTACCCGACACCGAATACGAACACCCTCGTGCCGGACCGGTTCGCGCCCTGCACATTCGACAGTATCTTCTGGATATTCGTCTCGCCCACGGTGGGCAGCCCGTCCGTCAGAAAGATGATGTACGCGGCGCCGTCCGAATCACCGATCCGGTCCAGCCCCGCAAGGAGCGCACCGTTGATATTGGTGCCGCCCTCCGCATCGCACCGTTCCACGAACGTGAGGGCCTCGTTCACGTTCCGGCGGGTGGCGCGCATGACGCCGGTCGTCAAGGTATGCACGTCGTCGTCGAAATCGATCACGTTGAACCGGTCACGTTCGTTGAGACTATTCAGGCAGAAGGCGAGCGCCCCGCGGGCCTGCCCGATTTTTTCCCCCTTCATGCTGCCCGACGTATCGAGTATGAAAACGACGTCCTTTCCGGATACGGCGCTCTCGGATATCTCCACCGGCGGCGATATCATGGCGAGAAAGTATCCCTGGTTGTCTTCATCCTCGAAGGTGAGCAGATCGAATCCGATATCATCCTCCGAGACCGTGTAGTAGAGCAGGAAATCGGTATTCGGCCGACCGTTCTCCTCGGTATAGGTCACCGTCGCGTGATGGTCGTCCCTTCTCTCTACCGCGATATCGTGCGATGGAGAATAGATGCTCCTCAGCGGCCGTTTCGATTCGATCTCGACCGCGATCCGCACATTCTCCAGGGGATCCCGCGAGAATTTCTCGGTGCCGAGCGTGTAGCGGTATCCGCATATCCCGTTGTCGAGCTCGAGCACCTGCGAGTAGTACAGCTTGATACGCGATTCGCCGTGGGCCGGTATGGGATACACCGATGCCTTGAACATCCCCTCCCTGAAATACTCGAGCAGCGCCGGATCCCTTCTGGAGCGTACGATATCCTCGTAGATCCTGCGGGCCTCGTCGCGGTCGAGGATCTTCCCCTTGAGCTCCTCGCCGCCGACGTACATCGAGAAATCGGAGATCGAGGCGCCCGGCGGGATCGGGAAGATGTAGGTCCCCTCGATCTCCCGGTGATGATTGTTGATGAATACCTGGTCGACGGTCGTACGCGCCACCTGGCCGTCGATCCTGACATCAACGTGGTGGTACTTGATCGACAGGTTGGGAATGCGCGGCTCGCCGGGCTGCGGGGGGCGCGGAACGATGAACCCGTCCGCACGGGCGGCGGAGCCGAGAACCACAACGAGGATGAAACCGAGAATGAGTGCTCTTTTCATGACCTGTCTCCTCTCTCATGAAACGGTGTTTTCACCTGCGGGGCGTCCCGTTTATCGCCCCGCGCTGTTTCTGGTACAGGTCATGAAGAAAATTTATTCCGTGGAAAATTATTGTTTCCGGAGTGCGCGTATCTTCCGCAGCTTATCCAGCAGGATATTCCTCAATGCCGGATCGTCGGCACGTCCGGCATACTCCTCTATCCGCTTCACGCCCTCGGCTATATCCGAGTCCCGGGCGCCGAGTCGCGCCAGCAGCACATACCCCGTCGCCACCTGCTCGTATCCCTGGAGCGTCAGGGAATCCGACGGATATTCCTCCATATACGAGTTCCACGCGTCAATGACCGTTCGCAGGACGGATTCCGGCATCAACGTATCGGCCTCCCCGATGCGGGGAACGGCCGTTCCATCGAGATCGAAACCATCCCCCGCCGCCATGTACGGGATTTCGGTTTCCGCATTCATCGCAGGCCTTCCCCGTGTTCCGTCGACATATGTTCTCGCCTTGTCCGTTGTTTTTTCAACCGCGAGGGTCCGTGCCTCGCGTTTCTTCGTTGGCTCCTCGTCTTTGACCGGTGCGGGCGCCGTCTCCTCCACGGCGCGCTTCTCCGCTCCCTCCCCCCCCGTGAGCTCTTCCGCCCTATCGGGCGATTGCTCCGGAATCCCGCCATTCTCTTCCGCCCGAATTTCAGTCCCCGGCTGCCGTGCCGGCTGCTCTGCCGTCCGCGGAGGCACGATATCGCCACCGTGCCGGTTGATGTACAGTATCGTAACCGTGACGACAAGCGCGACGGATACCACACCCGCCGCGATCCGCAGCCCCGCCGGAGACATGGAGAATAGACCGGCGAGCATTCGCCCGATGTTGAATGCGGGTTCCTTCCGCTTTCCGGCCTCGATGCCCGCCATCACCCGTCCGGAAAAGGTATTCCAGTATTCCTGCGGCGGCTCCCCGGGCTCGAGTGTCCTGGCCTTCTTCTCGGTCGCCTCGAGGAACGCCAGCTTTTCCGCGCAATGCCTGCATGTGGCGAGGTGATCTTTCAGCCGCCTCTCCCGCTCCCCGTCGAGTCTCCCATCGAGGAACAGGTGGATGAGCGTATCGTACCGTTTACATTTCACCGTGATCACTCCTGTATTCCTTCAGCATCTCCTGCATCTTCTCCCTGGCCCTAAAAAGCCGGGACATCACCGTTCCGACCGATATGTCGAGACTCTCCGCGATCTCCTCGTAGCTCATATCCTCGTATATTCTCAATACGAATACCGCCTTGTATTTCGGCGACAGCGAATCGATCGCCGCTTGGATTCTTCCGCCCATCTCCTTCATCTCCGCACAGTCGAGGGGATCGGCCCCCGCCGCCGCCCGTTCCAGAGGCTTCGCCTCCTCGCTGAAACTGCTTTCCGTCATGATGCGCCTTCCGCGCTTCAGGTGATTGATGCTCAGGTTCATGCATATCCGGTACAGCCACGTAAAGACGCTGTATCCCAGCTTGAACGATTCGATGGCATCATACGCCCTGATAAAGGTCTCCTGCGCGATATCGTCCGCCGCGTCGTGACTCTTGACCATGCGGAGGGCCAGGTAGTACACCTTTCTCTGGTAGCGTTTTACCAGCGTATCGAACGCGCGCAGCTCACCCGCCCGGGTCCGCCGGACAAGCTCGTCGTCACCGGGCCCATCGATCATGTTCCGTCCCTCGACCTCGTCCATCAGCTCCGTCGCCAATCTGAATACAGGCCGGCAGCCCGTAAAATTCCATCCCAACTCGAAATTGATCTCCGAGGTTTCCATTATTCGGAAATCCGCGTTTCAGGTCAACAGGTATGGCAATTTCGGAATTACCGGGAATTTCTCCGTACAAATCGGCGTGGTCGGCGATGGAGAGCGGCACCGATGCGCTTCTCCGGCGCGTCCGGGGAACGTCGGGCGGAACGATCATACAGTACGGTCGGTAAAAACGTACCGTGCCGGCGGGGCGTGCCCCCGCCGTGCCAACGGCATCGCAGAGGCCGTTTGACGGCCCACTTCATCAACCATGTTCGAAAAAGTCATTGATTGCAGATAGAAATCTGGTATAATGCGACTCCGTAGCGGCAAACGTAATTACTTTCAACATCTATCGTGCATTGACCACCGGCGTGATTTCGTGTCACGCCGGGTGGCGGGACGCGTCTCGAGCGCACCGATGTGAATCATGAAAATCGCTCTTCTGTATCCCTATATCAAGCGGCACTTCCCCGGCTGCAACCCGCCGATTTCCCTGCTGTACCTGGCGGCTTCCCTGAAACGGGCCGGCGAGAAACTCATCGTAATCGACGCGGACAACGGCGACCTCACGACACATGACATCGTGAAACGAGTTTTTGATTACTCCCCCGATCTCGTCGGCATACCGCTCTTCTCGACGTATCTTCCGGCGGCGCATAAACTCGTTACGATGCTCGATGCGGGATCACGAAGGTGGAAGATTCTCCTCGGCGGCCCGCACGCCACCGCGAGACCGCGGGAGGTACTGGAAACGTTCGCGGGCTGTGATTACGTTCTTCGCGGAGAATGTGAGCGGAGCATCGTGGGCCTCGCCCGGCACCTGGAGGGCCGGATGGATATATCGGAAATCGAGGGACTCAGCTACAGGAAGAATGGCCGGACCGCACACAACCCGGACGAACCGCTGAACATGGATCTCGACAGCATCGACTTCCCGGCGCGGGAATTTCTGGCCGACGCCTACCGGGACCGCGTGTACTGGCGTATCGGACATCGCGGGGCCACGGATGTCATCATCACATCGAGGGGATGCCCCTACAACTGTCACTTCTGTTTCAAGATCTCGAAGAAATTCAGGGTCCGATCGCCGGAGAACATTCTCGCGGAGCTCGTCGAGATACGCTCACTGGGGACGCGGAATGTCCACATCATGGATGATCTCTTTGTATGGAACAAACAGAACTGTTTGAAAACTCTGGCGATGATCAAACGGCACAAGCTGCGCATGAACTTCAAGGTCAGGGCGAGGACGGACCTCATCGACGAAGAATTACTCGTGGCGATGAGGGATGCCGGCGTCAAGAGCGTGGTCTATGGAATCGAATCAGGCTCGCAGGAATTGCTCGATCGCATGAACAAGCGCACGACGGTGGAGATGAACCGCCGCGCGATCGAGCTGACAAAAAAGGTCGGAATGCAGTGCTATGCCGATCTCTTCATCGGCTTCCCCGGAGAGACGCCCGCGACCATTCGTGAAACGGAGAAACTGATCACCGAAACGAAACCGACCGCCGTGAACTGCTCGGTCATGTATCCCCTGCCCGATACAAAGGTGTACAACGACGCCAGGGCAAACGGGACACTGATGGGTGACTGGGACGCAGAGGGCACACGCCCGTGGATCAAACTACCGTGGATCGAAAATGTGAGCACCCTGTGGGCCTACAGGGACAACCTGCTCAGGAAGTATATCAGCAATCCAATCGTCATACTGAACGCCGCACGGTACTGGCTGTTCAATATCGACTTCAGGCAGTTCATTGCGCTCGTCCGGTACGTCTACCGCTTTGCGTCGAGCAAGGCGTGAAATCCCGGGGAGCCCACCCGTCCGCGTGATGCCGCACATACGGCTCATGCTACTCCACGCCGTTCCGTGCCGCTTCATGTATGAAATCTTTGAGCTCGCCGCCGAGTTTTTGCAGCGAGGGCTGGTGGATGTACATCATATGCCCGGCCTCGAAGTATCCCATCCTGACGTTCCCGCAAAGATCGCCCTCGAGCCCGAGATGATCGAAGGTGTATCTCGTCGCCAGGTACGGCGTGGCCAGATCGAAATATCCGTTTGCGACATAGATCATCAGGGCGGGATTTTGCGAGATCGCGGACCGAAGCGTTTCGGCGACGTTGATAAAACGGTTCTCGTACCGACCGAAATTCCACGGGTATACCCTGCCGGTGAGAATCTCGTAGGGAATATCGCTCTCGAATCCGAGCTCACGCCGCACGTAATCGTTCAGCATCGCCGAGTACGGCCCGTAGATGGCGGCATAGCTGGGATCGAACTCGGGCCTCTCCCCCACCGCATCGCGATCGCGGCCGGTGAACCGGCTGTCGAGCCTTCCGATCGTTAGCCGGCGCTCCCGCAACAGCTCCTTCGTGAAGCGCCTGATATTGATCCGGATCTTTGTCTGCCGTATGTACTCGCGTGAAAGTCCCGTCAGCTCCGCGAGGCGATCGACGACCCTGTCATACCGATCCGGCTGCACTCGGTCACCGAGCAGCAGTACGCTTGCGTATTCGCCGAGGGCAAATTCCTCGGCCTCGGTGAGCGCCGCCGCGAGGTCGCCGTCGAAACGCGTATCGAGCATGCCGTGATACCACGCCGTCGCCGTGTACGTCGGAAGAAAAAGTACACAGGGCAGGTCGTTCCCTATCAAAAAACTGGTCGTCTGGAAATTGAGAATCGACGAGACGAGCATGATCCCGTTGAGGTAGATCCCGTGCCGCTCCTGGAGATGCCCCGAGAGACCCGCCGCGCGTGTCGTCCCGTAGCTCTCGCCGATGAGGAACTTGGGCGATGCCCACCGCCCGTTTCTCGCGAGGAACAGCCTGATGAACTCGCCGACCCACTTGATATCCTCGTCGACTCCGTGGAACTGCTTGGGATCCTCCCCGGGCGCCGGGCGGCTGAAGCCGGTCGTGACGGGATCGATGAAGACGAGATCCGTGACATCGAGCAGGGAGTACTCGTTCTCGACGAGGCGGTACGGTGGAGGCGGTGCCGTCCCGTCTTCGTGCAACGCGACCCTCCGTGGACCGAGCAGTCCCAGATGAAGCCAGACCGACGACGACCCCGGGCCGCCGTTGAATGAGAATGTGATCGGACGGTCCGCGGCGTCCCCCCCGTTTTTCTTGGTATACGATATGAAGAATATGGCCGCCTTCCGATTCCCCTCCTCGTCCCTCAGAACCATGGTCCCGGCCGTCGCCGTGTAGCCGATCGTTCGACCCCCTATACGCACCGTGTGCTCGGTCTCGACAATCCTCTCCCCGAGCTCCGAAGCCTCATGCGGAGCCTGTTCGCTCTCCTGCTGCACCGTGTCCTGGGCGTGACAGTCGAATGCCAGAAGCATGATGACAAGAATGGATACGAAACCGGAGCATCGTTCTCGCATATCACCCTCCATATATCAGATTTTCCCCTGCAAATCGCCCAACGGTGCAGAGTAATGCTGGTCAACACGGCACCGTCCCATTATAATACACCCTGCAAAAATAGACAGGAGGAAAAAAATAATGAAACAATGTATTCTGTCACTCTTGGTAGCTGCTTTTATTCTCGGTGCTTCCACTCAATGCCCGGCGAAACGTCCGATGACGCCGGAGGATCTGTACCGTTTGAAAACGGTATCGGATCCCCGCGTTTCACCGGACAGGAAATGGATCGCTTATACCGTCTCCATACCCGACCTCGAGCAGAACGGCTACAACAGCGATATCTGGCTCGTCCCCGTGACCGGCGGGGAACCGCTCCGCCTCACCAACAGCCCGGAGGCCGATCATTCACCGCGCTGGTCGCCCGAGGGAAAACGAATCGCATTCATCTCGGAACGTGCCGGCACCGCCAACATTTTCATCATTCCGGTAGCCGGGGGCGAGGCACGGCAGATCACACGCGCCGGAACGGATCTCTACGCACCGATCTGGACGCATGACGGAGCACATATCATCTGTGGCTCGAGGGTACTCCCCGCGGGCAAAATGGAGATAGAGAACCGGACCGAGGAGGAGCTCCCCCGCTGCTCCGCCCGGTCGATCGATCGCCTCCTCTTCCGGCAGTGGAACCGGTGGCTCGGCGACGAGCGGAACCATCTCTTTCTCATCGATATCGAGACGGAGAAACTCGAGGATCTGACGCCGGCCGATATCGACGTGCCGCCCGTATCGCTTTCCGGCGCGCATGATTTCGACGTCTCTCCAGACGGCAAAGAGATCTGCTATGTCAAGAACATCGAACCGATGCTCGCCGTCAGCACGAACCACGACATGTTCGTCGCCGACGTGGAAACGCGAGATGAAAAGCGGATCACGCCGAATCCGGCGCTGGACGGACAGCCGCACTACTCTCCCGATGGACGGTACATCGCGTACTGCGCAATGGAAAAGATCGGCTACGAGGCCGACCGGAAACGTCTCACGATCTACGACAGGCGTACAAACGAGCGTATCACCCTGACAAAGGAGCTCGACCGCTCGGTGGGCGAGATACGCTGGGCGCCCGACGGGAAATCGATCTTTTTTTCAGCGCGTGGTGAAGGACGCTGTGCGATCTACCGCGTTACACTCAAGGGAGATATCAAGAGGCTGACGAACGACGGATTCAGTACCTCGCTCGATATCACGCCCGACGGGAAAACCCTCGTCTTCGTGCGCTCGTACAGCCATCGACCCGACGAGCTGTACACGATGCCCGCGGCAGGTGGAACTGCCGGACAGCTCACCTTCACCAATGCGGATGTCCTCGAGGAACTCGATCTCCCGCCGCTCGAGGAGTTCTGGTTCACGGGCGCGGGAGGTACGCGCGTGCATGGATTCATACAGAAACCGCCCGGTTTCGATCCCGGAAAGAAATACCCCGTCGTCCTCACCATTCACGGCGGCCCGCAGAACATGTGGGCCGATGGATTCATGACGACATGGTTCACCTTCCAGCTCGTGTGTTCACCCGGCTACGTGGGTGTCTTTGTCAATCCACGCGGCAGTGCCGGGTACGGCTCTACATTCCGCGAGGAGGTCAGCCGTGATTACGGCGGCCGGTGCTACG
>DATKWS010000115.1:0-18417 GCA_035529435.1 Patescibacteria group bacterium | reverse complement strand
CCTGGTACAGGTACGGAACCTGGACAAGCAATATCATCGCGGCGACGAGGTGATCGATGTCCTGCGGGGACTCAACCTCGATGTCGCCGACGGCGAGTTCGTCGCCTTCATGGGCCCCTCCGGCTCGGGGAAGACGACGCTCTTGAACCTCATCGGGGGACTCGACACGCCGACGGCCGGAACGATAACCGTCGCGGGAGAAGATATTCACGACCTGCCACAGCGCAAGCTCACCGCATGGCGCGCGCGCCACATCGGATTCATCTTCCAGATGTACAACCTCATACCGGTTCTCACCGCCTACCAGAATGTGCAGCTTCCGCTGCTGCTGATCAGCCTCTCGAGATCGCAGCGGCGGCAGCACGTCGAGGCGGCTCTGGAACTCGTCGGGCTGAGCGCGCGGAAGAACCACTACCCACGGCAGCTCTCCGGGGGGGAGGAGCAGCGGGTTGCGATCGCGCGTGCAATCGTGGCCGACCCAACGCTCCTTCTCTGCGACGAGCCGACGGGGGACCTCGACCGCGCCACGGGCGACGAGATTCTCTCGCTGCTGCACGGACTCAGCAAGGAACACGGCAAGACGGTCTTCATGGTGACGCACGATCCGCACGCGGCGGAGATAGCTGATACCCTGCTGCACCTCGACAAGGGCGTTCTGAGGGAATCCGAGAAGAAGGGTGAGCTCTCGTGAAGTACCTTCACATCATCCTGGCGAATCTCGGGCGCAAGAAGTTCCGCACGGTCCTCACTGTAGGCTCGTTCACCGTCGCCCTCTTTCTCTTCGGGCTCCTCGTCGTGATCGACATCGCGCTCAACCAGGGGGCGGACATGGCGGGCGCCGACCGCCTCGTGGTGCTGAACCGCGTCTCGATGATCCAGCCGCTGCCCATCTCGTACCAGCAACGCATCAGGCAGATGGACGGCGTCGATGAGGTGACGTTCTTTGTCTGGTTCGGCGGCGTCTACCAGGATCAGAGGAATTTCTTCCCCAATTTCGCCGTCGACGTGCAAACGGCGCGGACCGTCTACCCCGAATATAAAATGCCGGACGAACAGTGGAACGAGTTTGTCAACGATCGCCAGGGATGCATCATCGGGCGTGAGCTCTCCGAGCGGTTCGGCTGGAAGGTCGGGGACCGCGTCCCCCTCGAGGGGACGATCTGGCGCGGCGTCTGGGAGTTCAATGTTCGCGGCATCTACGACCTCGAGGGGACGAGCGTCACATCGAACGAGCTGTGGTTCCAGTACGACTACCTCGAGGAGCAGCGGCCCTTCTTCAAGGGAACGGTCGGTTGGTACGCCGTCAGCATAGCCGACGGCGCCGACGCCGTACTGATCGCGAAAGAGATCGACGAGCGGTTCGCCAACTCGCCCTGGGAGACGAAAGCGGAAACGGAGAAGGCCTTCATGACCGGCTTTGCCAAACAGGTCGGTAACATCCGGCTGCTCCTCGTCTCTGTGGGGAGCGTGGTGTTCATCACCCTGCTCCTCGTCACGGGAAACACGATGGCGATGTCGGTCCGCGAGCGGACCGGTGAGCTCGCCGTCATGAAGACGGTCGGCTTCACCGACCGCGGCACCCTCACACTAGTCATGGCGGAATCGATATTCCTCTCCGTGGTGGGGGGAGCGATCGGGCTCATACTTGTAAAACTCTTCACCCTGCGGGGCGATCCGACGGGAGGCATGCTCGGCATATTCTACCTCCCCCCGTCGAAGGTGGTGGTCGGATTCGCCTTCGCGATCGGGCTGGGTGTCGTATCGGGGCTGGTGCCGGGCCTGAACGCGATGCGGCTGCGCATCGTCGATGCACTGAGGAGGGTGTGACATGGCAATCCCCGTTGCGTACAACCTGCGGAGCATCACGGCCCGGTGGCCGTCGGCCCTCGTGGCCGTTCTCAGCATCGCCGGAACCGTGGGGGTGTTCCTCGTGGTGCTCGCGATGGCGACCGGATTCCAGGCGACCCTCGTCGCCTCGGGCTCTGATCTGAACGCGATCGTCCTCAGGGGCGGCGCCGATTCAGAGATGGTCAGCTCGATGACATTGGAACAGGTCCGCATCATCGGGGATGCGCCGGGCGTCGAACGCACCGCCGGCAACGCACCGCTCGCAATCGCCGAGGTCGTCGTGATCGCCGCATTCCCGCTCAAGGCATCGGGGACCGACGCCAACGTGCAGGCCCGCGGCGTATCGGAACAGGCCCTGGAGGTGCGGCCGAACGTGCGCATCGTAGAGGGACGTTTCTTCCAGCCCGGGCTCACCGAGCTGGTCGTCGGGAGCAATGTCCCCGGCACCTACGAGGGATTCGAGCTCGGCGCCTCCGTCGAGTTCGGCGGCGGTACCTGGACGATCGTCGGCATATTCGATGCGGGTCAGAGCGCATTCGACTCGGAGGTGTGGTGTGACGCCCGCGTCTTGAACCAGATCTACAAGCGCCCCGAGAACATCTTCCAGTCCGCCACCGTGCACCTGTTATCGGTCGAATCATTCAATGAGTTCAAGGACGCGCTCACCTCCGATCCGCGTCTCACCGTCGACGTCTACCGTGAAAAGGATTACTATGCGGAGCAATCGCGCATGGTTTCCAAGATGATCCGCATCCTCGGCTACCTCGTCGCGTTCGTGATGGCGGTGGGGGCCGTCTTCGCGGCGCTCAACACGATGTACTCGGCCGTCTCCTCCCGCTCGCGGGAGGTCGCCACGCTGCGCGCGCTCGGGTTCGGTCCCGGCAGCGTCATGGCTTCATTTTTCATCGAGTCGCTCTTCATCGCGCTCGTCGGCGGTGCGCTCGGTTGTCTCGCCGCGCTCCCGTTCAACGGCTTCACCACCGGCACGATCAACTGGCAGACCTTCTCGCACCTCGCATTCGCCTTCCGTGTGACGCCGGCGCTCATCGTGATCGGCCTCGTCTTCTCGATCGTGATGGGGATCGTGGGCGGCCTGCCCCCCGCGCTCCGCGCCGCGCGCCTGCCGGTCGTCGTGGCGCTCAGGGAACTGTAGCACATTCAGCCTCGGGCGACTCTTACATGTAAAATCTCGGTTGTAATCTGAGTGTTAGCCTTAATCCGTCATTCTTGTGTATGTGAATGTTTGGCCGGGCGCCGTCCCTACGCGCCCGGCCGGTCCACCAATGACGACAGTATTGACGGATTAAGGTTAGTCCTTGCCTCGTCCGACGATGTATCATACCTTTGAAGCGTGGGACGGCATCCGGAATGACAGCTGAGCTGCAAGATTTTATACTATGCTTGCCGGGTTTGATGACGGGTTCGGCAGGTGTTTACTTCCGCTTTTGTTCGACACGCGGAACGCTGATGAGGTGTCGATGTTCGACAAGCACGGCTTCCGAAAACATACGGTCGCAGCAGTCATAATGATTGTCGTGACTGCCGGTACTCCCTCCACGGAACCGGCATGCGCCCCGTCAACCGGCTGGATGCAGAACGAATCTTCCGCAGATGGACCATCCCCCCGTTTGAGTACGCTCACCGGCATTCGGTTCGTGTATCACACCTTCACCGACTCCCGGATGGATGAATGTTACGGGAACGCCCCGTACCTGATGGCGGATTTCCTCGTGCTCGGGAGTCATCACGGTGCATTGTTCGAGATCGGATACCTGTACCGTGAGGGGGACCCAACGCCGATGCCGACGGATTGGAATGTGATATCGACCTCGCTCAGCATGTGGGCCGTCCCCGTCACGGTGAACTACCTCTACCACATCACCGGGTACGACCGGTCGCACCGGTTCGCGCCCTACGTCGGCCTCGGCATCGGCACCTATATCGGCGGCGAGAAGATCGGCGCGATAGCGACCACCCTTCTGAAGAAATGGGATGGCTGGACGTGGGGAATCCGCGGCTCGATGGCCTGCAACGCCGTCATCGGCGCGCACATCAGGCCATGGCGGGGATTCGACACGGTCGTCGAGATGCGGTGGATACAGGGCGGCCGGGGCGGGAATATAGATATGGTGGACGAAGAGGACGAACCGAAGTTCGATGCGTACCTGTACCCGCTGGTCCAGCGGTCCAGTTACGATTTTACCGGCTGGAGCATCTCGGTAGGGATCCGATGGTAGCTCGGTTGAAGAAGACGCGCCCTGCGGGGACGGCGGTTTTGGCACTGGCGGTGCTCTGGTTGTGCCTCGCCTCGTGCAGCGATCCGTATTCCGCCAGCATCGAGAATATCAACTTCCGCGAGGACGGTGAGGGATTCCGCCGGTTCTACGCCGATATCCCCGGTTATTACAACCGAGGGTTCTACTACTTCCTCTCCGGTTCCAGACAGGAACCGATGATGGCGGTACAGAGCCAGATCAAGAAGATATCGGGATTCGACGATGTCGGATTCGGGGTCCTGTTCTGCATGCAGGATAACGGGGACTACTACCGGCTGCTCATCAAGACCGACGGAACCTACAGCGTCACCCGCAAGTCGGGAGAGCTCAAGCAACCCCTCATCGATTGGACCGCCAGCGATCACCTTGAGCAGGGGTACGACGTCCTAAACGAGATCATGATCACGTACGATTACATCCAGCAGCGGTTCGCGATATTCTTCAACGAGGTGCCGGAGACAGCGTTCATCGATGCATCCTTCTCCGGCGGGTGCTCGGGATTCTACGCGATCATCGGCCCCGAGCAACTGGAGCATTTCCCGGACGAGCCGGTCGATATCAGGTTCCGGCAGATCCTCCCCATCCCCGATCCGCAGTAGACGGATACGATGACGTTCCGCGATACCTACATGCCCTCACCCGTCCCCAACAGCTCGTCCGGTGTCTTGTTGATCTGCTTGACGACCCACTCGGGCAGGAGGAACGGATAATCGTTCTCCGATGAAACGGCCGGGTACTTGTTGTCGTCCCGCTTCTCGAAGACCGAGAGTGTCGCCGGCGCGGAGCTGTTCACCCGCAGGGTGAATATCGGATCGGTGAAATCATCCTTCATCTTGCCGTAAATGTAGCTGTCGCACTTGAGGGAGACGAGGCGGTCGACCACCCCGTCGACGATCTTCTCGTCCGCTCCCCTCCCGTCGATCGTCCGCCAGGGGGATACCGGTTCGGCCATCAATGTATCCCCGCCCACCGGGGGGACGGCACTGCTTCCCGGCTCCACCCGCATCAGTGCCAGCGAATCGGCGGCACCGATGAATGTCAGATCGGTGATATACTCCTTCTCGACCGCCAGAACGACCTTGTCGTGGATCTGGTCGATCTGTTTGTCAAAGACGCTCCGCAGATTTTCGCGCGCCTGGTAGATCTTCGGATCGTCCTCGAGACGGACAAAGGTGTGCCGGTAGGTCGATGCCGGCTTGCCGATATCGAACCGGACGATCCGCGTATCACCCGCGAACGCCTCTATGCCTATCCGTTTCTCCCCGTCCAACTCGTACGGAACATAGTTCTCCGATTCCGAGACAAGCGTCGTGAGGGTGAAACCCGTCAGCGCATCGAGCATCTTGTCGACCTGGCCCTGGTCGACGGGATACCCGTACGGCTCTATCTTCCAGATCTCGTCGTGCCGCGCGAGCGTGAGGGAACTGTCGGCGCGTGAGACGACGATCCGCGTGATCTGCATCTTCTCTATCGGTTCCAGCTCGGGTAGCGTGTAGTGCGTTCTGTCCTGGTCTCGCAGTACGAGAACCAGTACCAGTACCACGATAATGACGGCCAGAACGATGTACTCTTTTTTGACTGTCATTGTCTCTGCTCCTCCAGAATCGACATGACCGGTCGACGGCGGCGCGACGCACATAGCCGGCCGGACGTGCCGCGTCACCTGTTATTCCCTGAACATCATTTCGATGGAACGCTTCCTCGCCGCGCGGCGCATCCACACAACGACGCCGAACAGCACGACGATCACGGGAAGCCCCGCTATGTTGAGCGACTTGACGAACGTCTTGATGCCGGCGGTCGTCTCCCGGAGCGGATTGTATTGTTGCATCTTGCTTCTCATCGCGGCGTACGCGGTCCGGCCGTTGAGATGATCGAGCAGATTCATGACAAAGGTCGAGGAGGTCGATTTGCCCTCCTCGTCGATCACGTTGTCCCGCAGAATCTCGGCCGTGCCGATCACGAAAAGCTTCCCGGGCCGGCCCCGCTCGATGATGGCACCCTCATCGGTGATCTCGTCCATCGCCGGTTTCTCTCGCGCCGCCACCTCTTTCTCCGCTCCACTTTCCTCCCCTTCCCCGGCGTTCTCCGGTTCCTCCCCGACCGGCTTCTCGGGAATCTCTTTGCCGGCGAAGTAACTGGGGAACTCGCCCTCCAGCAACACGGCCAGCGGGTAGCTCTCCATTGCGCCGGGGTCCGTGGGAGGCTGCATCGACCACGGATTGAGGTCGATCCTCCCGCTCATCTCCCACGACTCGTCGGACGAGGAAAAAACCGTTGCGCCATCGAGACCCCATGATTCGACGACGTCGCTCTTCAGCTCGACCGGTGATGACTTGAGGGTGATGAGCGCCTTGATATTGTTCATGAACGGCAGATCACGATTGATTTTCTCGTTTTTGATAATCGGCGCGTAGTAAATTTCGCGTTTTCCCCCGCCATACATCTGGGGGAGCCGCTGCTCGAAACAGTTCTTGTCGAGGATGTATGACTTCTTCACCCCGACACCATAATGGTTGAGCAGTTTCTCGAGACCGCTGTTGATGGGCTGGTACATCGGCCCTCGGTTGTACTGGTTGTACATCTGGTCCTGGGAGGGCATGATCTCCTCGAACGGATCGAGAAAGATCGCCAGCGATTTCCCCTTCATGAGAAACTGGTCGATCTGAAACAACGCATAATCGCTGAGCGGCTCGCGCGGACCGGCGATGATGAGGCAATCGATCCCCTCGGGGATCTCACCGTCCTTCAGCTGCACATTGCTGATCGAGTAGGTCTCGGACAGCAGCCCGTTGAAATTCCCCAGCGCTTCCTGCTGCTGCGGCATGTTGGGGAGCTGCGGCATCTGCGCAATGGACGGCGTACCGTGATCCGAGAGGTACCCTATCTTCTTGTTGATATCGATCACATCATCCACCATCTCGCCGAGCTGCTCCTCCATGCCGTCGAGAT
The DNA here is from genome assembly GCA_035529435.1 of Patescibacteria group bacterium. Lineage (GTDB taxonomy): Bacteria > Krumholzibacteriota > Krumholzibacteriia > Krumholzibacteriales > Krumholzibacteriaceae > DATKWS01. The sequence continues at coordinate 11,341 of DATKWS010000115.1, read as the reverse complement.
CGGCGAGCTGGTACTGCGTGCCGAAGAGCGGCATGTTGATCACCCTTATCAGCGGCAGCGATTCGAACTTCCCGCCCCACTCGACCACGATACCCGCAGAGGCGGTCCCCGCGGGGACAACCTCGTTGCCGGCGTTGTCCTTCATCGACTGCCAGCGGAGCGTGAGTATGTTGTAGCGCGAGATCCGTTCGTTGAGCGACTGATCGGTGGTCGGATCGAGCCGGGTGTATGCGATCTTGCCGTAGTACTTGTCGCTCAGCCCGTCGACGATCGATTCGATCCTGGACGGTATTTGCATCAAACCGTCCATCCGGAGCTGCGGCGCGACGTCCTCCAGCGAGGACGAGAAGAAGAGCTTCACCTGCACCGGTTCCTCGAGACGCACCAGCGCGCTGATCTTGTTGTTCAACTTCTCGATCTTCGAGGTGATCGTGTATTCGAGACCTTCGGTCGAGGTGATCGCCGGCAATTTGTCGATCACATCGCCGTGTATCATCACCATCCCCATGTAGGCGTTCTGGAACTTCACCTCGTCCTGCTCGATATTCTGGATCTGGACGGGATAGATGCCGTAGTTACGCGCCATCTCCTGGTTCCGCTTCGCCTCCTCGCCGATATCCCCCTCCTCCGCGCTCACATCGAAGAACCGGTAGTTGAAATACTTGTTGGAGTTCACCGAATACTCCTCGAGCAGATCGTGGAGGTACCGCTCCGTGTTGTTGTGCGGGGCGGGGAGGTTCTTCGTGAAGAAGACGTTGATCGTGAGCGGCTCGGAGAGTGTCTTAACCGCCGCCTTGCTGGCCTCCGAGAGGGAGTACACGCCTTCCGAGGTCAGGTCGGCCCGCTTGAAGAGGGACAGGCCGACCACGTTGACGAGTATGATGATCACGAGATAGACGATAAACTTGTAATACTTGCCGAAACCTTTTGTGCCGGTCATTGTTACCCCCTTCAACTCTTCTCCTGAATGGTCAGGTGCGCCGCGTACAGGGCAATAAATATCAGGCTGAAAAAATAGAGTATGTCACGCGAATCGAGAATACCCTTCGAGATGTTCTCGAAGTGATAGTCGGCACCGATGTACTGGAAGAATCCAAGCATCGTCTCGGGAAGGAAGAAGAGGAGTTTGTCGATGATCGTCAGGGCGAAGCAGATGATCATCCCGATGATGAAGGCGATGATTTGGTTTCTCGTGAGCGCCGAGGCGAAGATGCCGACGGCGCTGAAGGACGCCCCGAGCAGCACGGCGCCGAGGTAGCCGCCGAAGACGGGGCCCCAGTCCAGCTCGCCGAGAAAGGCCACCGAGACGGCGTAGCAGAGCGTCGGGACCATCATGATCGCCACGAACGCCACCGCGGCGAAGAACTTGCCGGCGATGATGTCGCGATACGTGACGGGCAGCGTGACAAGGATCTCGTACGATCCGACATTGTACTCCTCGGAGAAGAGCCGCATCGTCACCGCCGGCACGATGAACGAGAATATGATCGGGAGCAGTGAGAAGAAGTTCCTCAACTCAGCCTGGGCGTAGAGAAAAAAGGTGGAGAAGAAGAACCACCCCGTGAGTACGAGGAAGATCGCGATCACGATGTACGCGATCGGACTGATGAAGTAAACCCTGAACTCCCGCTTGAATATGTGTGCAACATTTCCTGCAACTGCCATATTATCACTCCTTTGCGTAAGTCAAATTCCGGCCCGGCGTAAACGCACGCATTGCCGCGGGCCTATTACTCCCTGGTTAGCTCCCTGAAGATCTTCTCGAAACTCTTCATCTCCTGGCTGAACTCGAGCAGCACCCAGTCCTGCTCCTTGATCTTTCTGTACACCTGCTCGCGGATATCCTCCGAGGTATGGCAGAGGAGCTTGAACGACCGCGCCCCGTCCTCCGAACCGGTCTGCTGCACCTCGGAGACACCCTCTACCAGGGAGAGCGCTCCCCGTACCGCATCCACCTCGCCGCCCCTGAGCGAAATGTTGAGCGAGTACTCGGACTGGGATTCCTTCTTGAGATCCAGCGTACTCCCGTCCGCCACGATCTTCCCCCTGTTGATGATCACCACGCGGTCGCAGGTCGCCTCCACCTCGCTGAGGATATGCGTCGAGAGGATGACCGTCTTCTCGCTACCGATTTTCTTGATGATCCCCCTGATCTCGACGATCTGGTTGGGATCGAGCCCGGAGGTCGGCTCGTCGAGGATCAGGATCTCGGGATCGCTCATCATCGCGTGGGCCAGTCCGACGCGCTGCTTGTACCCCTTGGAAAGCTCGTTGATCGAACGGTGCATGACACCGCGCAGCCCACAGATATCGACCAATTCGCGTATCCGCTGATTCTTGCCGTTATCGCCGAGGTCTCGTATGTCGGCCACGTAGTGCAGGTAATCGTACACGAGCATGTCGTGGTAGAGGGGGGCGGATTCCGGCAAGTACCCGATCATGCGCTTGATGGCGAGTGCGTCCCGGTCGATCGAAAGCCCCTTGGCGGTGACGGTTCCCGATGTGGGCCGCAGGTACCCCGTGATGATCCTGAGGGCGGTGGTTTTCCCGGCCCCGTTCGGCCCGAGGAGCCCGAGGATCTTCCCCTTCTCGATCGTCAGGTTGATATGATCGAGGGCACAGAGCTCCCCGTAATACTTCGTGAGATCAGATAATTCGATCATCGGCGGCTCCTTTCGAATATTGCTGGTGAATGTAACTGATTATAAAAAAAGAAAAAGTACAAACACGAGCCAGCTCATGCCATACGTATCACCTTTATGTTATTGTATTCGACAAGTTAGCATAATATATCCATGTAAACAGCAGAAAATTATATAAAGTTCCAGCCGAAGGTCAAATAATTTTTAACGGAATTTTGACCTGAACGGCGTCGTCGATAGGTACAATTATTCGTATGAAGATTGTCTATTATTTTTCGCGAATTCTAATAGAATCGGGCCCGTCGCAGGTGATCGGGCCGACCGCCGGCGCGGGAGACCGGGGTATCACCGGCATACGGTGTTTACATATCGTGTTAACTGTTTATTACATTGAATGTTAAATAGGCCTGGGTGGGGGATGTAAACAGTCCGGGGACACACGGATGGAAGAGCTACTGAGTATAACGAATACGGTAACTATTCCCGAGAGTGAGCTCTCGTTCACCTTCTCGACGAGTAGCGGACCGGGCGGGCAGAATGTAAACAAGGTGAGCACACGGGCCACACTCCACTTCGATGTAGCTGCCACACAAAGCCTGTCAGAAAGACAGAAAGAGGTGGTGACGCGCCGTTTACGGACGAGGATCACACGGGATGGCGTTCTGCGGGTCGTTTCCCAGCGGTACCGCAGCCAGCGGGCCAATCGCGAGGCGGCCGTTGAGCGATTCGTTGAGCTTCTCCGGGATGCGCTGTACGAGAACCCGCCGCGCAGGCCCACCGGTGTACCACGCGCGGTGAGAGAACGCCGCCTGACTGATAAAAAGCACCGGAGCCACCTCAAGCGGGAGCGCTCGAAACCGCGGGAGCCGGAGTGAACGGTTACTCGGCCTCCTTCCCGCCCCCGAGGCCCGCCATGTAGGCCAGCTCCTCCGCGATCATCTCCGAAACCACGTTCATATCGACGCCGTATGCGTCGTACGTGAGGTTCACCTGGCCGAGAACATCGAGGGTGGCAATATCGACGACCTTGAGATGCGCCGAGATCACCCGCTGCTCGGGGGGTAGGCCGTGCCCCATTTCCGTGATGAAAAAGGCGCTCCCCACGACGAGGGCCCGCACGCCGTAGTCCTCGCGAAGCCGTTCGAGCAGATTGAGACTGATCACGAACCGGTGATCATCATCCCCCTCCCCGTACCGATCGTCATCCGTTGCCGGCACCTCGACGGGGAGCTCCTTCAACGAAAATCCGAACGTGGAAAGCTGCATCGAGACGAGACCGGTCAGAATCTGGCTCTCACCTGTCACCATCAGGTCCGATTCGGCGGGAGGCACGATAACGACGTTATCGGGCATGCGCCGCTTTACGGCGAGCGTCTCCCTGTGGCGTACGATGTCGCTGTACCGACCTACGTAAGCCTGAATCGGAGTCGACAGGAGCGGATACAGACCGAGTGTGGTCGGAATCCGGTCCACGCCCGCCGTCATCGTGCCGATGATCTCCCCCCCGGGCGGGAAACATCCCGTCATCATTACAACGAGCATTCCGCAGAGGATGGTTACCTTTATCGTTCCACTCATGCATCGGCCTCCTTGCATTTTCTGGACATGCACGACGCATCACCGTATCCGGCATGCAATCGAATCGATGGGCTGCCTGATGATTCCCTTCTCTATTATTATACACCCCGGCGGCCGGTGGGTACCGAAATTTAAAAAAATAACTACCCGAAATGGTTCTCATTTATTATTGTTAAATGGAATTTGGTCCCGAGCGTTAGTGGATTTTGCATCATGCGCTGCATCATAAACTGGCTCATTGCCGCTATCGTGGTTGGTATTGCGGGTTGCGGGTCCGAAAGCTCGCTCGCGCTGATACCGGACGAGAGCGCTACCCCTGTGATCGCCGGACCTTGGGATCAATCGACGCACGTCCCTCCCGGAGACAGTCCGGGGTACGGTTCCGGTTCGATCGTGGTTGTTGTCGCTCGTCCGGCCGGCGGTGAGACCTTCGGGTACAAGGAACAAGTTACCTGAACAGCGATGCATCCGGACCCCGACCCGCTCTTTTACATCCTCCTCTCACTCGAATTTCCCATAAACAAATACGTGGTTCAGAAGTACAACCGGCCGGTCGAGATGTTCGTGCGGTCGGAGCTGGGGAAGTAACGGGAAATACCGGCCGGCTGCGCCGCCATAAAGAAATCGTTGTCAGGGATCTACGACCGGTGTATCGTGTTTCCCGAGTACAATGCCGTTTCGATTCAACATACGGTTGTGCGGTGCGAGCGGACAGGGATTGCTCCAGGCGGCACGCATTCTGGCAGAGGCAGCCGCCATCTACAATGACAAGAACGCGGCGGAAAGTTGCGCCTACGGGCCGGACGCGCGGGGTAACGCGGCCAAGGTCGACATCATCATATCGGACAGCGATATCGATTACCCGAAAATCGACAAGGTCGATTGCCTGATCTCCCTGACGCAGGAGTCATACGACCGGTACGAGAACGATCTCCGGCCGGAAGGCATCGTGATCGCCGAGGCGTCCATCGAGACCGGCGGGAAGAAAGATAACCGCACGCTCCACGCCGTACCCTTCGGAGAAATCGCCGAGAAGGCCTGCGGCCGAACGGATATGGTACATCTCGTCGCGTTGGGATTTTTCGCCGCCGTGAACGATATCATCGGTGAGCAGTCGCTCCGCCAGGCGGTCCTGGCCCGCGCGCCGAAGTCATGCGAGAACCTCTGTATCAAGGCATACGAGGCAGGTCTCGGCGCCGCCCGGGAGAGCGCCTCATGAAAGATCCGCTGACCCGCCTGACCGAGAAGACAACAACACTCGGCAATTACAACCTCAAATTCCTCCATATCATCTCGACGTACATCGAACGGCTGACCTCCGCGCTCGAGCAGCAGGGGGAACGCGACCAGGTGCACCTGTGGAGCTACTCGATGGAGATACCCGGTGAGATGGATACCGTGCAGGCGGCCGCCTCGGACACCGGCGAGGCGCTCGATTTTCTCGGCTGCTACTACGCGCTCCAATTTTTGCACATGAACCTGCGCATGGTCGACATCGTCAAGCTTGAGCTCGCCACGAGCCCGAGCCGCGCCGAGACGGGGCGCAAGTTGATGCTGGAGGCGGGTGGCATGTTCCGCCTGCTGACAAAAAGCTACATGGAGCGCCTCCTGGCCATTTTTCTCGAGGGACGGAAGGTGCCGGAGTTCGTCATGCTGGGTGTCGGCACACGCTCCGACCAGGACGATATCGACGTGGGAATCGTTCATCGCGGTCCCGGGGACGGCGAGCATCTCAACCACTCCATCAGCCGTCTGACGAGCCGCATGCTCAAGACGGCGACACGGCTCCACCTGCACCTCTCCGAGCACATCGGCGAACGGAGTCTCACCGCCACGATCGAGGAGTACGAGGAGATCCTCGACAACAACCGGTACGATTTCGTGATCGTCACCGAGATTCTCGGCGCGGCGAACATCCTGGGAAGCAGCACGCTGTTCGAGGAGTTCGGGGCGAGGGTCATCGACCGTTTCTATTACAATCCCAGCACGAAGGCGAACCGCTTCCACGAGGGATATCTCCGCGGCATACTCGGCGAGATCCTTACGCTCCTCACCCGCCCGACGCCACCCGAGATGATCAATCCCAAGGAGGACGGCCTCCGCGCGATAAAGGGCCTCCTCACCGCATTGAAGCTGGTTCACGGCGTGCGGAAGGTAAACGCCTGGGACATCATCGACGGGCTCAAGAAGACAAATCCGGAGCGCAGCCAGGAATACGAAGACATCGAGCATACGCTGAGCTTCTTCGAGCTGTTCCGGCACCTCTACCAGATCATGGTCGCCCAGGACGAGGATATCGCCCTGCACGACAAATCGATCGAGGCGATGGTGGCGAAGATAGCCAGGATGATAGGATTCGAGAAGCGCGGCGTCGTCTCGGCCAAGGATTTCATGCTCGTGATCTACTACGAGTTGCTCGAGAAGAGCACGCAGGCGATCAACGCCCTGATCGGCGACCTCAAGAAACACCTGCGAACGGTGAGCGTGTGCACGCCGATATTCTCGGGAGAGATTCACCGGAAACCGGGATACCGGGGAAATCTCGCGGTCGATTTTCTCCGCACATCTGCCTTCCCCGAGGGAGTCACCTACTGGGATGATTTCCTCGAGGAGCTGAACGCGGGGGACGACACATTCTACAGGGAGTTCATCGGGAGCATGAACGAGCTTCCCGAGAAGATGCGCGCGCGGGTCGCCCGCGGGTACGTATCGGGAACGATCTACGATCCGGCGCCCATCCTGCGTTTCCTCTTCCTGCTGGGCAAGAGGGGCACGTACGAGGAGGCGAAAAACGTATTCAACACGATCTCCTCGCTCTTCATCGACGAACTGGCCGCCCTGCCCAGTCCCGCCGCGTGGCTCGTCAGGCTCTCCTACGCGTACCCCGGCATCCTGAACAGCTACCTCTCCATGATCGACTGGGAATCACTGTCGCGTCTGATGGAGCTGGCCCGCACGGAACCCGAACTGCCCGAGCTGGCCCCTCTCTATGAACAGCTCCTCGCCCTCCTCAACGTGCACTACCAGAGCAGCCACTTCTTCAAACGGCACTTCTACCCGATCCTCGACAAGTATCCCGTGTTCATCAAGAATCTCCACAGCGACGATCGTCTCAAGGAGATCACCGACGGCCTCCTCGGCGACCTGACGTCGATCCGTCCGCTCGACGATCGCATGGAACGGCTCGGCGACTACTACGATATGGAGTTCGTGCGTGTGAGCCTCCTCGCGATGGCGGGGGAGTCGTGCGAACGTACCGACGCCCAGTTCATCGAGTTCTGCGACAACTACACCCTCTCCCTCTACGAATTCTGCCAGCAGGACGTCTACCGCTCACTCGGTTATTCGATGTATACACACGACCGCTTCGCGCTGTACGCGACGGGCGGCCTCGCGCGGGAGCAGGGATTCGACGACGATTACGACATGATCGCCATCCTCAACTCGGCCGACGCGGACGAGATCGACTACTGCAACCGGATCGTGGCCAGAATGAACACGCACATCATGAAGCGCGGCATCCTCCCCCACCACCGCTTCGCCGGTCATTTCGCCAGCTACGTGATAAGTCTCGATCAGCTCGCCGATTACCTGAGGGGGAAAACGGACGACGTTTTCGTCGACAAATCCCAGATCCTCGGCTCGCGCATGCTCGTCGGCAGCGGCAAGCTGGAGGACGATCTCCAGCGGCGCATCCTCGTTCCGTTGATCTTCGAGCGAGGCGGCGAATACATCGAGTACATGAAGGAGGAGATGAAGGCGCGCCACCCGCACGGGGACGCCGGCCAGTGTTACAACATCAAGGAGTGTCGCGGGGGGCTGCGCGACATCGAGATGCTGCTCCTGATGTACAAGACGAAGCACCATGTCCGCGATCCCCTGACGAGGAAATTCCTCCGGCATCTCATCGAGATCGAGCCGGACCACGCAAAGGCGTTCGCGCACATCGAGGGTCATCTGAATTTCATTAAGAATCTCCGGGACCTGTACCGGCTCAAGGTCGCCGCCTGCGACGCAATCGACCGCGAACACCTCGAGTACGTGCTGCCGACCGCCGAGTATGACGAGGGCTCGGCCGACCGGCTGTTCGATGACTTCCAGAAGCGAACGAGCCGCGCGGGGGATATCATCGAGGAGCTGGTGTCGCAGGTGGGGGCGTAGCGGAGATAATGCCGCGGTCGTATGTTTCGGTGACCCTCTGTACTCAAAAGAAACATGTGCTACCGGACCAGAACGAGCTTTTTCATCTGGCGGGAAGTGCCGCTTTTCAGCACGAAGAAATAGACACCGCTCGCCGCATCATGTCCATGTTCGTTCCGGCCGTCCCAGAAAAGGCGGTACGGACCGTTCTCCGTCGCCCCGTCGAAGAGACATCTGACGACCGCACCGCGCGCATCGTATATCCCGGCGATAACGCGCTCCGCCGTCGGAGCGACGAATTCGATCGCGGTCTCCGCGTTGAACGGATTCGGAAAGACGGCGGGTAAGGCGGTCTGGACCGCTGCGCCGAGGGTGCCCCTCCATTCAATATTGTCGATGTAAATGTTCTTTGCCTTTTTCTCACCGTCGATCACCTGCACGGCGCCGAAGTGAAATCCGGTGAATCCCGCCGCGGCGATGTCGTCACACCCGATTACCGTAATCCCCTCATCGAGGAGTTCGAGTGTGATTGTGTTGACGTGCGTTTTGTACACCCGTATCGTGTACCATGCTCTCGATCTGAGGAGTGAGCGATCGAGAAGGGTGATCTCCCGGTCGAAGTCGTCCCGGCACCTGAGACCCGCATCGGTATCGAAGAGAACGAGCCAAGTGCCGCTCTGATCGGCGAACAGTCCCGTGCACGCACCCTCGCACCTTACATCCTCGAACATGACATCGTACTGGAACATTGAATGAATCGCATTGAACCGCCTCTGCGAGTAGATCGCCATATCCCGGTTCGTGACGCAATTGAGGGGTGACTGCGTGACGAGCCGCGCGTGCCCCTTGCTCCAATCGTCGTAGTGCAAGGCCATTCCCCACAGCGAAGCGCCGATTTCGTACGCTCCCTTGAACTGATGGAATTCATCCTTTTGAATCGTTCCGTCGGAGGATATGGCCCGGTACGCGAAAAAAGCACCGTAGGTTTGGTAATTGTGAACGTACATATCCACGCCGGCGAAGTTATCGTCGGTGAGGAAAGCCAGCGCATCATCACGGTAGGCGGAGTAGTCACAACCTGTCATCTCCTCGAGATACTTCACCGCGATGAGAAACCACATCTGGTGGCACTCGTAGAAGTTTTTCGTGTCGCTACTGCTCCAGTAGAGTCCACCCGTGCATTTTCCCGATATGTCCCAACGGTTCGCAATGATCCATTCGATGTTGCGCCTTACGGCCTCGCAATAACTTTCGTCGCCGATCAACTTGTAGGCGAGCATGAGCGCGATGCAGGCCTTGAGCTGATTCTGGACCGGATAACCCACCTCGACCTTTGCCGTGGAGATGCCGAACCGGCCATCCGGATCCTGGTGATCCATAATGAACAGCACCAGATCTCGAGCCCTCACCGCCGCGGCCCCCGCGTATCGCTTATCGCCGAATGCACTGAATGCATGCGCCGCATTCGCGGAACCGCGGAGAAGAGGCGCAACATCGGGCGTCGGCCACTGCTGCGGCTTCCAGCGGGAGGCGGTATAGACGTAGACCGCCCTCATATCGTCAAATGCATTCCGCGCCGTCTCGAAGTGTCCGATGTGATCCTTGAAATAGACGGCTCCGAGGGAGAGCGCCGAGACCATGAGACCGTACTCGTACCCGTAGAGCTCCACATCGTATCCGTCGAACTTTCCGTCGGCTCCCAACCGCGTATGGATGTACCGCAGTTCTCCCGCAATGCAGCTATCCATAGCGTGGTCACCGCTGATCATTGCGGCCATCAGCGCACCCTCCTGCAACTCGACGGCGTACCGCCAGTCGTGCGGCGCATGGTGGTACCAGCCCCGGTCGGGATCCCAGTCCAACCGGCAAATCCAGCGCCCATACTCAGGGTCCCAGAAGCCGTTTTCACGATAGGATTTCACGATCTGTGATACCTGTTCCTGGTAATAATCATGGGCGCATTGGCTGTAATACGAGCAGCGATCGTGGAAGAAAAAACCTTCGCGCAGGCGGCCGATCCGGTACCGATCGGTGTACCGGTCCCTCCCGTGATCGGTGTCCCATGCAGTCGCCCAATCGATCTCGCCGGAGGAGAAATCCTCCAAAAAGGTCAGGGATGTATCAGGGACGATACCTGCCGCCGGGCAGCCGGGAAGGCGCGCCGGGACGAGATCGAGCAGTAGAACTACGACCGGCCCCAGGAGAACACGCACTCCGACAGGATACGCTACGCCTTTCATCGTCGATTCCGATTTGTGTCGAGTTGATTCGGCAGAGTACGCGGGATGACTGTCGCCACCCGCCCCTCAATCCCCCCGATCAGGGCCGCTTGACGCATGCAAAAATTTACATACGCGGGCTATACATATTCAGTCTATAATTCGAGACTGTTTTTCTTTCACTGAAAACGAGCTAGGATCATGTGTATATATTATATCAAAATAACCGCCGCGATACCATCTTTTTGTACGCTCAAATGGAATCCGACGGCATGCATTGAATATCCCGCTTCCGCACGCCTCCTATCTCCCGGAAGGCCGCGTATTCAACCCATGCATTTTACTTCATTTGCCACTGTAAATATGGTACAATAGTAATGAAATGTGATCGGCGGTTTTCGTGGCAGGGTGTGGGATCGGCTACGTGCGGACCGGGCACCCACCGTTCGGGCACGGTAACGAGCGCCCGCCGGGCGATCGCCCGGGAAACCCGCCGTCGCATTTTTCTATTTCGCAAAGGAGTTGCTCCGCGAGGGCCACCAGCAATGGATTTCGAAAAGCTGAAAGGTGAAACGCTCCGCCGGATATTCGCCGTCATCGCGATCGCCGTGACGGTCTACTATCTCTACTGGCGCATCACCGAGACGTTCAACCAGCAGGCGCTCCTCTTCTCGTGGCTCCTCTGGCTCGCCGAGGTGTTCGGATTCTTCTCGACGATCCTCTTCTACTTTACCGTGTGGCGGCCGAGGCACCGCACGGCGC